>DATDRO010000090.1:0-5071 GCA_035291685.1 Nitrospirota bacterium
GCCGGACGACATCATCGACCGCCAGCCCTTTCCGGGGCCGGGCCTCGCCATCCGCATCCTTGGTGAAGTGACCGAGGCGCGGCTCGGCATCCTGCGCGAGGCGGATGCCATTGTGATCGAGGAGATAAAGAAGGCGGGGCTTTATAAAGAGATCTGGCAATCCTTTGCCGTGCTGCTCCCGATCAAGACCGTGGGCGTTATGGGGGATGAGCGGACCTACGAGAACGTCATCGCCATCCGCGCGGTCACGAGCCAGGACGGTATGACCGCCGACTGGGCGAAGCTTCCTTATGACCTGATGGGGACCCTGTCAAACAGGATCATCAACGAGGTCAAGGGTGTCAACCGGGTGGTCCTGGACATATCGTCCAAGCCGCCGAGCACGATCGAGTGGGAGTGATGGTTCTGAATGGACGTGAGGCGGAAGTCGTGAGGAGTTAGGCGAGAGACGATGAACGGCGTCCATATTACGGAATTCTGATCGCGGATCGCGGACTAAAAGAATCGCACCGCAGAGGCAAGCCTGGATAAAGCAAAGGATTTTGTTCCGTAGATTGCACGGATTAATGTGGTAGGGCACCGCGCGCCGTACCCCTCTGTTCTCTGTCCCGCGCCCCCCACCGCTTCACGCATTCACCTCTTATACACACCAAAATCCTTGCCATTTCCCCATTGTTATAGTATTCTTCCATCATACGCAATTTCGGAGTCAGACGTTGTTTGTATGTGAAGGCGGACTTGGGGAGACAGATATGATCGCTAAGACCATGCGAAAAGAAAGCCTGCGGAATATCTCCGAAGTGAAGGAAGACCTTGCCTTCTGGCTGACAAAGACGCCCGAGGAACGCATCGCCGCGGTGGAATTGTTGAGGAGACAACAGCATGGAAGTTCAGAAAGACTTCAGAGAACTGCTCGCGTTGTTTAACGCCCATGAAGTCGACTATCTCATCGTCGGCGCATATGCTCTTGCGTATCACGGAGCTCCACGATACACCGGCGACATGGATATTCTGGTTCGCCCAGATTTGGAGAATGCGCGGCGCGTTCTTAGCGCGCTTGATAAATTCGGCTTTGGCTCCCTGGGTTTGAGAGTCGAGGACTTCGCTTCACCGGGGAAAATCGTGCAACTGGGCGTCGTGCCTGTCCGTGTTGATATCATAACGTCCATTACGGGGCTGTCCTGGGAAGAAGCCGCAGGAAGCCGCGAAAACGGAGTCTACGGCGATGTTGTTGTGCGCTATCTTGGAAAACCGGCGCTCATTCGCAATAAGCGGGCATTGGGGCGGAAAAAGGATCTGGCTGATCTTGAAGCAATAGGGGAAGAATGAACGTACTCCCTTGTTGCTTGACCCATGCGCCCTGACCCTCATGAGGGAAGTGGTAGGTGCCGCGGCGTGTTAATCGTCTGTCTTCGTCTGCGCACCGGACTGCTGGCTGGCCGTCATGCCGACCTCCTGGAGCATTCGCGCCAGGGTGTTCTTGAGGAGATCAAGGGACACGTCAAAGGTCTTTGCGAGATCTTCAAGCGGCTGGCGCTGAGCGAAGTGGCGCTCGGCGATCATGATCTTCAGAAAATCCGCCTGGATGAGCGTCTCCAGTTCCTTGTCCGCAATGGGATTGCTCTCGTATGCCTGCCGGAGCGTTTTGCCCTGGCTTACGGCCTCCCGGAACTTGCCAACGGTTTCAGCATAGATCCGGTCTTCCTCGGCCGTAAACTGCTTGAATTTAAATTCGGGCATGTCCTGCTTTTTCATGTCCTTATTCTTCTTGTCCTTATTCTTTATTTTCATGATCCAGTCCTTTCACATCCTCCGCTTTTCCTTCGGTCTTCGCTCCGGCACCACCTGGCGGTTGATCTTTCCTTCATTCCAGTCAACAGATACATAGAGCTCGCAGAAACAGCTCCCGAATTCCTCGATGTCCGGATCGCGGTACACGCAGGGACAAACGACATCCGCATCCTTTTCCTTTACGCCCCACGCAAGGCGGCAGGGACAGGAACGGTAGCCGTAGCGCGCCTCGTTCGTCAGCAGGCCCCGGAGAATGTCCATGACGAATTCTCTGTCTTTGTTCAGGCGTATGCCTTGCGACTCAGCGTATTTTGAGAGTATGGTATAAAGCTGCTCCGGTGTCATTTGCGGTCCAGTGCGCCGCGTAATTTTTCTTCATTAAAACCGACGATAACGACATCGCCGATGCAGATTGTCGGAAAACTGCAATCAGGGTTCAGCTTCCTCACCTCATCAAGCACTCTCTCCCGCTCCGCGCCGGTCAGGAGGTCCACGTCCGTGAACTCGACGTCTATCCCGCAGTCCTTAAAAAATTTCTTGGTGCGGTTGCAGTGGGAGCAGGTGCTGAGGGTGTATAGTTTGATCAGCGGACTTCCAGCCATCACCCTTCTCCAAAATTACGATGCACAGTATAACATGGCATGGAAGAGTATGCAATTAAATTGAACATTGTCGTAATGCTTCAAGTGCGGGGGCAGCAGCCCTTTCGCTCTGCCGCCTGCCTGTGCGTGTTCGCACGCAGACAGGCGCAAGCGCGCAAATTGGGCGCCGGTTGCACAAGGATATTCGTCCTGTCCCCGCAGCATGTACGCTCGTGCCTGCCGGCAGGCACGAGCCTGCTTTGGGATAAGTGATTTTACCATGATTTGCGGGGCGCTTAAAAGCGCGTCTATCGCTCAAGGGTTGCTACCCCCTGCTGATTTATCCCCCGAAACTGAAGCATTACAACTTGTCCTCAGTTCCCCCTTTACCCCGTTAGAGAGTGCAGCCACGATTGGCGGGGTTGCTGCCATATGTTTACCGATTGTGGTATACTACTACAATCTGCTAATGATAGATGACTCGTTCTCTCACGGGGTTTACATTTCCTCTGATTTATAGTATCTTTTTTACAGCGCGTTGCGTAAATGGACCAGCCCTTCAAAGGCTGAATGGTTGTTAACAAAAAAAGGAGGAACCATGATCACATTCAGAAACATGACAGTACTCGCGGTTCTCGCAGTCCTTGTGCTTCTCGTGTCCGGCATGCCGGCAGGCGCGGACGACCCGGTCCTGAAGCCTTTTGTTCTCGGCTCCAGCGGGCCCGGGACCATCGATGCAAAGTTCGAGGAGATCAAGGCCGCCCTCGCACAACAGGGGCTTGAGGTGGTCGGCGACTACTCACCATACAAGGGCGCCCGCGTTGTGGTCGTAACGAGTGAAGCCCTGAAGAACAGTGCCGCCAAGTCCGAGTTCGGCGCCTACGGCGCGGTGCAGCGCATTTCCCTGACAGAGACGCCTAAGGAGCTGCAGATCGCCTACACGAACCCCCTGTATATGGCCCAGGCGTACCGCATGAAGGACACCCTCGCGGAGACCGCGGCGGCCCTGGAAAAAGCGCTCGGCAAGAAGTCCGAGTTCGGGTCCCAGGACGGGTTCAAGCCGAAGAAGCTGCGCAAGTATCATTATATGATGATGATGCCTTATTTCGACGACCCTGTCGAGCTTGCCGTCTATAAGACGCAGGAGGAGGCCGTGCAGGCGGTGGAGGCAAACCTCGCCGCGGGCAAAGGGGGCGTGGTCAAGGTCTACCGGGTCGATGTACCGGGGAAGAAAGAGTCGGTGTTCGGGGTAGGAATGACGGAAGGGGAGGGGGCCGATACAGCGATCATGAAGATCATCGACAAAGGCGAAATGAAGCATACCGCTCATCTTCCGTATGAGTTCATTGTTTCCGACGGGAAAGTCTACATGCTCCACGGCAAGTTCCGTATTGCCGTTAATTTCCCGGACCTCACCATGGGAACGTTCATGAAGATATCAGGCGCGCCGTCGGCCATCGAGGACAAGCTGGAACTGATTGCCAAGGTGAAGTAGACGAACCGCAAACGGCCTGGTGAATGTCAGGAGTGGGTTTCGCGGTATCGGGGTCACCCTTCAACGGGGGCCTTTAAGTGAAAAATATCCCTTATGGCGAGAAAAGATCCCTTTTCTCGCCGATGTTTTTCGAGCCGGCAACACTCTTGCCTTCGTAAAAAAACCTCTTCCGCCCCTTGCCCAATCCCGAATCTTATAGTATCTTTGTAATCATTGCTGTTCGCGGGAGCATTGCGGACCCTTTTGTGGTCCGAGGGCTCCGCAAAATCGAGGAGGAAATGACAGAATGAAGAAAAAATTATCCAGGCGTGAATTTATCAAGCAAACAGCGGCACTTGCAGCCGGCGCATTGTGCGGTGGCGCCCTGTTTCAAAATACGGCTTTTGCGATTCCTGCCAAAACGGTAAAGATAGGCGTCCTCGCGCCCTCTCACTGTGCGCTGTCGATGATTCATGCAAAACTTGCCGGTAATTATAAAAAGAACGGTGTAAATGCGGAAATTGTTTTTTTGCCCGACATGAAGGATGTTGCTCAGGGACTTATCAGCGGAGAATTGGCCGCCGGGCAGCTTATCGTAACTGCTTTTTTGGCGCTGAACGCCGGGAGCGGCCCGTTTGCGGGACAAGCAGTTCCGCTGGTTACCGCACAGATCGCCGGCACGAATGGCGGCGTGCTGGTGGTGAGAAAAGATTCGTCAATTAAAATGCCTTCGGATCTGGCCGGGAAGAGGATAGGGGTCCATAGCCCGCTGATGGTCCATCATATCCTGGTGAAGACTCTCTTGAAAAAATATAATATCGATCCGGCCAAGGACATCCAAATAAAAATCATCAATATGGAGGAGCTTATTACGTCCTTGAAAAAAGGTGAGATCGACTGCTTTATAAATCCCGAGCCCCTCGGCACGTTTGCAGAGGCGAACGGAGTGGGCAGGGACCTCATCGTCACGAGAAAAATGTGGCTCAAACACCCCTGCTGCGCTCTCTCCATGAGAAAAAATTTTTTCGAAAACAATCAATCTCTCGCCAAGTCACTGTATCTCTCGACGATTGAAAGCGGACTCACGCTGAACAAACCGGAATCGAGGCAGGGAGCGGTGGAAAGGATCCATAACGAATCGCCGGCTTACAGTAAAATTCCTCTTGCCGACCTGAACAAGGCATTCTACCCCGGCCGGTCGGATTTTGATCCCTTCCCGTATCAG
>DATDRO010000091.1:0-2756 GCA_035291685.1 Nitrospirota bacterium
CGAGACTCATCGAGGAGCATATGATACTGCCAGTCTTCAAGAGATATCTGGGTTCTGTGTTTGACCGTTTCCATGGCACGCCTCCATGAGTTACACCTTACATCATATTCTGAGTGATGTCAATCTTCCGGATTAGGTCAGCGCTTCGCCTTGGCGCTGCTCGCCTTCCTGTCCGCCAATTCTTCCACTTCCTTGACGAGCGCGTCCGCAAGCTCGGATTCGGGCAGCTTCTTCACAACCTCGCCGTGGCGGAACAGAAGTCCCGTTCCCTTGCCGCCTGCAATGCCGACGTCGGCCCCGGCAGCCTCGCCCGGCCCATTCACCACACAGCCCATGACGGCAACGGTGATCGGCTCCTTGATATGCGCGAGCCGCTTTTCCACTTCTTCGGCAAGGCCGATGATATCGATCTCCGTCCTGCCGCAGGTTGGACAGGAGATGATGTTCACCCCGCGCGCGCGGACCTTGAGCGACTTTAAAATCTCGTATGCCACGCGCACTTCCTGCACCGGGTCGGCCGTCAATGACACTCGAACAGTGTCTCCGATGCCTTCGGCGAGCAGGATGCCCAGTCCCACGCTCGACTTGATCGTGCCCGAGAAGATCGTCCCCGCCTCTGAAATGCCGATATGGAGGGGATAATCGGACCGTTCCGAGAAGAGCCGGTACGCGGCGACGGTTGTGAGCACATCAGAAGCTTTGAGCGATACTTTGAGGTCCGTAAAATTCAGGTCCTCGAGGATGCGGATATGGCCAAACGCGCTCTCGACAATTGCCTCGGGCGTGGGATGTCCGTACTTTTTGAGCAGCGGTTTTTCAAGAGAACCCGCGTTCACGCCGATGCGGACCGGAATGTTCCTGTCCCTGCATGCCTTGACAACCTCGGCGACCTTGTCCTTTCCGCCGATGTTCCCGGGATTGATCCGGAGCCCGTCCATGCCCTGTTCAGCGGCCTTGAGCGCCAGGCGATAGTCAAAGTGAATATCGGCGACAAGCGGCAGGGCCGTGCCCTTCCGTATTTTGCCGAGCATCGAGGCAGCCTCGGCGTCCGGCACCGCCAGCCTCACCGCTTCGCACCCGGCCTGCTCCAGACGCCGGATCTGCGCGAGCGTGGCTTCAGCGTCCCGCGTGTCCGTGTTGCACATGGACTGGACAACGACAGGCGCCTTGCCGCCGATCTTGACGTTGCCGAGGGTGATTTGCTTCGTTTTTTTACGAGTTATATGCATGGAGTAGCGTCGGGGTTTATCCCCGACGAAATTCCGTCGCCCATAAAGGGCGCCGCTACGGCTTTTCTACTTACTAAAGAACGCCCGCATGATGTCATTATACGACACCACGGCAATAAGCGAGATCAGGACCGCGGCGCCGATGCTCTGCGCGATCTCCATCGTCCTGCGGCTGAGCGGTTTCTTCCGGATCGCCTCGATGATAAGAAAGAGGATGAGCCCGCCGTCGAGGACCGGTATGGGGAGCAGGTTCAGGATGCCGAGCGAGATGCTGATCATGGCAAGCAGTCCCAGAAAGGCAGAAAGTCCCATTGCCGCGGCTTGTCCGGACAGCTGGGCTATCATCACCGGCCCGCCGAGCGTCTTGATCGACAGCCCGAACGTCAGCAGCTTCTTGAGCGTGATGAACGTCAAGTCTACCATTTCAAGGGTCTTCTCCGCCCCACGTTTCAGAGATTCAAAAAATCCGAACTTTTTAATAACGCGGCTCACGATCATCTGTATCTCGACCCCGATTACATACTTCTCGCCTCGCTTGACAGGAGTGGCCATCTTCTCTATGCGTTTCCCCTTGCGCTCAACGGAGAGCCGGATCGGCCTTCCCTTGCTTTCATTCACAAGCTGAACGAACTGCTCAAAATGGTACACCGTTACGCCATTAACGGCGAGAATCCTGTCATGTGACGCAAGCCCTGCCTGCTCTGCCGGGGACTTCGGGGTCACTTTAATGATTTCAACGAACTGATCAGGAACCAGTCCGGAAATCCCTATCTTAAGCTCCGTTGCAGGCTTCGGCCTCAGCGTTAAGATCTCCTTTTCCCCGCGCCGCTCAATAATAACGTTCAAATCGGTATCGGGATTTACGGCGATCAGCGAGAACGCTTTTGTCCAATCATTGATGCGCCTCCCGTTGATTTCCTCAAGAATGTCTCCGGCCCGAAAGCCCGCCTGCTCAGCGGGAGAGTTTCTTTCCACATAGTGCACCTTCGCCGGCCCCTCGACAGGCACGCCGATCATGAACACGAAGGGCATCACGACGAACGCGAGGACGATGTTCGTAAGCGGCCCTGTCGCCGCAATCTTCACGCGCTGCCACACGGTCTTGGATTGGAACTCATCGGCGGCGCCGGTCGGCTCTTCATCGGGATTTTCACCCGCCATCTTCACGTATCCGCCGAGCGGGAGCGCCGAGATCAGATACTCCGTGTCCCCTTTCTTATACCCGATAAGCTTGGGCCCCATGCCGAGCGAAAACTTCTCGACCCGCACGCCGGCCATCTTCGCCATGATGAAGTGCCCGAGCTCGTGCACGAACACGAGTATACCGAGCACGATCAAAAAATAGATCAGTGTCATCCTTCCTCCTTGTAAGAACTTCATTCCCGCAGTGTTTCTGAACGAGGATCCAGCCTTTTTTCATGGGATACTGGAGCCCCGATAGAAGTATTCGGGGACGACGGACCCATTACGAACAAACACAATTATGTGCATCCGTTGCAACTACTCAGGTGCTCAGGTCAGTCATGA
>DATDRO010000092.1:0-4049 GCA_035291685.1 Nitrospirota bacterium
AAAGTCTAAACCCGCGATCAAAACTTTAATTTTAAAAGTCTTCTTTGAGCCTTGGTGCCTTAGTGGCAAAACTAACGCTTTCCCCGTCTTCCGAGATGATACGCCCCAACCAATCCTGCGAGAAGGAGCATCGAGGCGACCTCCACCCCGACCACATACGGCCCGAACAGGACGATGCCGACCGCTTTGGACGTCACCTCGCTCATACCGGAAGGCCGGATGCTGCCGAGAGAAAGCATGTAGATGACCTCGACAGCAAGGATGACGCACAAGAAGGCGGGCCCGATCCATATATCGAAGGTCAGCCAGTTCCTTTCCTGTTCCGTGGCAGTGGGGCCGAGGTTCAACATCATGATCGCGAAGATAAAGAGCACCATGATCGCGCCCGCATAGATGATCACCTCGAGCGCGGCCACAAAGGGGGCCCCGAGGGCGAAGAAGATCAGCGCCACGGCCATAAGCGACACGATGAGATAGAGGAGCGCGTGCACGGCGTTCCTCTTCGTGATGACCATGAGGGTGGAGATGACTGCGACCCCTGCGGATATGTAAAATAAGAGACTCATAAACACCCAGCATGCCAAAGTCAAAAGTCAAATTTCAAAATGCAAATTGCAAAATTGAGGTATGGCCTATGGCCATGATTTATATTTCTTCATTTTGACTTTTGCATTTTGCACTCTGCATTTTGCATTCATCATACTTCGCGCCTTCGTGCCTTCGTGGCAAAATATTTTTACGGTAGTAAGCTTTTCACATCCACCGGCGGCTCTTCGTTCTCCGCCTCGCCCTTGTCCTTTCCCTTGATCGACAATCCGGCCACCCGGTAAAGGTTGTACTCCGGATACTTTCCCGGTCCGTTGATCAGGAGGTCTTCCTTCTCATACACCAGATTCTCCCGACGGTATTCTCCCATCTCGAAATCCGTGGTGAGCTGAATGGCATACGTCGGGCACGCCTCCTCGCAGAAGCCGCAGAAGATGCAGCGCGAAAAATTGATGCGGAAAAACTCCGGGTAGCGTCTCCCGTGTTCATCTTCCGTTGCCTGCAGCGCGATGCAGTCAACGGGGCACGCCACGGCGCAGAGGTAACACGCCACGCACCGCTCCTCTCCGTCGGGATCGCGGGACAGAATGATCCGCCCCCTCCACCTCGGCGGGATGGAGGGCTTCTCTTCGGGATAGAGGACCGTCGCCCGCCGCCGGAATGCGTGCAAAAAGACGGTCCATATGGTTTTTAGCAAGCTAAGCATATTTATGTCTGCCACAGAGGCAGTGAGACACAAAGAAAGGAAAGTCAAATTTCAAAATGCAAATTGCAAAATTGTGGTATGGCCTTAGGCCATGATTTTCTATCCCTTCATTTTGACTTTTGCATTTTGCATTCTGCATTTTGCATTCATCAGACTCCGTGTCTCCCTGGCTATCCTTTCAATAGAACGATCGCCCCCGTCACCAGCAGGTTCAACAGCGACAGCGGCAGCATGACCTTCCATCCCATTGCCATGAGCTGATCGTACCGCGGCCGGAGAAGCGACGCCCGGAGCAGGATGAAGAAACAGATAAAGAAAAACGTCTTGAGTACGAACCACGCCAGCGGCGGCAGGAACGGGCCCAGCCACCCGCCGAAGAACAATGCCGTGATCAGCGCCGAAATGAGCGTGATGCCGATATACTCTCCCACGAAGAACATGCCGAACTTCATGCCCGAATATTCCGAGTGAAAACCGGCAACGAGCTCGCTCTCGGCCTCGGGAAGGTCAAAAGGCAGCCGGTGCGTCTCGGCAATTCCCGCGATCAGGAATATGACGAATCCGATGAACTGCGGAACGACAAACCACATTTCCTGCTGCGCCTCTACGATCACCCGGAGGTTGAACGATCCCGCGAGCATGACCACGCCCATGAGCGACAGCCCCATGAAGACCTCGTAGCTGAGCATCTGCGCCGACGCCCGCAGGCCGCCCATGAGCGAATACTTGTTGTTCGACGACCACCCGGCAAGCGCCACGCTGTAAACTCCCATGGACGACATGGCCAGAAAGAAGAGCAGGCCGATGTCGAGGTCCACCACTTCGATGCCCGGCGCAAAGGGAATCACGGTGAAGGACATGAGCACGGCGATCATGATCACCGCAGGGGCAAGGACAAAGACCGGTTTGTCGGCAAAGGGCGGGATCCAGTCTTCCTTGGTGAACACCTTGACCATATCGGCAACCACCTGGAGCAGTCCGAAGGGGCCTACGCGGTTCGGGCCGTACCGGTCCTGCCAGAGCGCGAGCAGTCTCCGCTCCAGCCAGATGAGCCCCGCGGCTATGGTGAGCACAACAGCGAGAACGCCGAAAATGATCACGAGTTGTTGTATGGTTTCGTTCACCTGAAAATGCTCCTCTCCTTATCTCCTCCCCCTTGAGGGGGGAGGAATCGAAGGTGGGGGTGATGATCGGTACGCCGCAGAAGCATCTATTTTCATCCTACTTGATAAACGCGGTTCATGGGTGATTCATACTATGATGCCTTCGACAATTTGCTCCATACAGGGAGGAAAACCCCGGGAAGCTCCTGCAAACCCGCAGGCAGTCCTGCGGTCCCCCTAGGCAATTCGGCCATCAGCTTAACAGTGAGTCGCTGCACGTTGCCGCTGACAGTCAGCGTAACCTCTCCCCTTTCACTCACCCCCAACTTCGCTGCATCTACAGGATTCAGCGCGACGTAGGGCTTCGGCATACGTTCTACAATACCGGGAGAAAGGACGCTCAATTCCTCGAACCCGAAGATGTGATAGAGAGGAACGAGAAGCCATTCACCTGCTCTGGGCTTAAAAGGTTCGGGGACATTCTGAAAGAAACCTATATTCGCTCCGGTTACACCCCTCACCCCAGCCCTCTCCCCCAAGGGGCGAGGGAGTTGTTGTCCCTCCCTCGATGGGAGGGATGAAGGGAGGGTGGTTGCCTGTGCTGGCTCAATCAACCGCTTCCCCGGATCTCCTCCTCGAAGCGGCCCGCCGACTTCCTGCTGGAACTTGTTCAGCGCCTGGACCGAGTTCCATCCCGGCGACCAGTATCGCGCGACCAAAACTGACGGCGGCCGGCCTTCGTATCCTTCCATGGAGAAAGCGAGCGGCGTATCCGCGTCATCCGGTTGCTTCGGTTCGTGGACGTTTGCATCCGCCAGCATCGCGGTGCGTCCGCTGTAGCGGTGCGGCTGGCGCGGGATCTTCATCCCTTCTATACGAAAATCAGCAGGCGGAGCGATATCTTTAATTGGTGTGAATATCGGCAGAGTCGATATCATTTCATCTATTATATCATCAAACGTCTCACGCCTGCCGCCTGCCGCCGTTCCAGTTGCCATGATTATATCATTCATCCACTTCCAGCTTTCCTGGATCGCATCCTCCGGCGCAAAAACCTCCGGAACAAAGACCTGATAGGATCGCTGGGCCCGCCCTTCATTGTTCACGAACGTTCCGCTCGATTCGGCAAAGGTGCCCGCGGGCAAGACAACCTCTGCTTTCGACGAGGTGGAATTCAACAGATGGTCGATGACGATGACGTGCTTAACGTTCCCCAGGAATTCATTCACGGTTTTTTCATTCGCCCTGCGGAAGAGATCATTTTCGAGGATGATGACGGTATCGGCTTTGATGTCCCCCTCACCCCGGCCCTCTCCCGCAAGGGGCGAGGGCGTCTTCAGTATTTCGTCCAGGCTTTTTCCTTCCATCAGCCCCAGTCCCATGCTGTTGCATTCAGGCATCACAAAACACAGCTCTGCTGTCCGGCCATTCCCGGACAGCGCCCATGCAACGTTTGCCGCAGCCCGAATGACTGCTTCACTTCCGCAACCGGTCCCGGAGACTATCAAGGGACGCTTGGCGTTCTTGAGAGCTTGAGCGATCTCACGGGCGAGCGAAAGCAGTTCGCGAGCATCACCCCTCACCCCCGGCGCGGCAGCATTCAATTCATGGGCAACCGCGAAACCAAGTCTCGCGATATCATCCGGCGCAGCGCGATAGGTTTTCGTCGCGACGTCATCCAGCGTGGTACTGGC
>DATDRO010000093.1:0-4412 GCA_035291685.1 Nitrospirota bacterium
CCCGGAGATTCCTCGCTTCGCTCGGAACAGGCTCCGCAATCTAAGAATTTACAAAAAGTTACGAGATTGCTTCGCTATTGCTCGCAATGACAGTGCAGTGATATGTGATCAGTTTGCCATAAAGACTGCCTCGTTGGTCATGAATTCCCCTCTCAGTCCCGTCGTTCCCTTTCATTCTCTGAAGACTTTCCAGGAAAGTGATATAATTTTATCAGGAATCTTCAATACAGCAGAAAGCACACGGGAGGTGACCCATGAAAGAATTTGCATGCAAGAACTTGGGATACAACGACAGTTGGAAGTATATCGCCAAAACGGAAGAGCTTCTCGCGGATATGGTGGCGGTCCATCTGAGGGATGTCCACGGGGTGAACGAGCTTTCCCCGGATATGCTGGGAAAGATAAAAAATTCGTTCAGCAACCCCTCTCAGGCCGATGCAGCGGGTGCGGCCGACCTCGTTCTGAAGGAATATAATTGCGATATGGAGCCGGAGTGCACCTGGAGGTATATCGCGCAGACCGAGGAGCTGATCGCTGACGGCGTCGCCGTTCACGCTCGTGAGGCCCACGGCATCAAGGAATTTTCGCCTGAAATGATGACCAGAGTAAAAAACTCGGCCCATGAGTGGAAAGGGTAAATCGCTTCGCTCCATTGGAAATCGCAAGCTGAAGATTTAAAATTTCCAATATTCATTTTTCAATGGAGCCAAGCGACAAGTCCCTTCCCTTGTCGATGGAATAGATGGGGTAGATCCGGAAATCCTTCACCCACGGCTGTATGACGTAATAATCCGCCCTGTGCCACATGAAGACCCAGGGCGCGTTTTTTATTATCCGGTTTTCCGCCTGGCGGTAGAGGTGGTAGCGTTTTCTCTCGTCCACGGTGCCCTGTGCCGTTTCGATGAGCCGGTCGAGTTCCGGATCGATACAGCGAGTGCGGTTCCCTCCCGGCCCCACGCTCCCCGAGTGAAAGAGCGGGTAGAGGAAGTTTTCCGGATCAGGGTAGTCGGCCCACCAGGAAAGCCAGAACGCGTCCGGCTCGCCTTCATTTACTTTTTGTTTCAATGCGCTCCAGTCAAGCTGGGTGATCTCCGGCCGCAGCCCGGCCTGCGATAAATAATTCTGGATCACTTCGGCAATGTCGATGACCTCCGGGTCCGCCGAAATGTAGATTTTTATCTTTGTGCCCGCGGCCCCGGCCTCACGTATCAATCTCATTGCCCGCTCCGGGTCATAGGCATATCCATCGCCGCTTCTCGGCCCTTCATGGTATTTCCATAATCCCGCGGGGACCGGTCCGGCTGCAAGCACCCCCCGTTTTTCGAACACGGTGTCGAGAACGCGTTTTCTGTCAATGGCAAGGTTGACGGCTTTTCGCACACGAAGATCATTAAAGGGCGGACGCGTGCAGTTCAGTCCCAGATAGTAGCTATCGAGTCCCGGCTTTCCGAACACGAGGTCTTTCCACTTTGGGGCGGTAGTGTAACGACGGTACTCCGCTGAGGGAATGAGAAAGACGTCGAAGCCGCCGGTCTCGAATTCCATCACCGCCGTCATCTCTTCGGGAATGACGCGATAGGAGATCCCTTTGAGCCTTGGCCTGCCTTCGAAGTAATCATCCCTGGCAATGAGCGTGAGGCTCCGGCCATGCTTCCATTCAACGAGGCGGTACGGGCCGCTCCCCACGGGGTGCGTGCCGAAGTCCTGGCCGAGCCGTTCCACGTCCTCCCGGGGGACGACATATGCCGTACTCATGGCGAGAAGCGATAGGAACGGCCCGAAGGGTCTCTCCAGCTTAAGTACAAGGGTATGGTCGTCGATCACGCGGATGCCGGTAACGCTTTTTGCCTTGCCGGCGAGAAAATCGTTTGCTCCCTCGATTTTGTCGAGCACCCAGGTGAGGGGCGCCTTCGTTTTCGGCGTGAGCACGCGCTCAAAAGAATAGCGGAAGTCATGGGCTGTGACCGTTCTGCCGGTGCTGAACTTCACGGCTTTCCTGAGATGGAAGGTGTACGTCTTCTGGTCTGCCGAGAGGCTCCATGATCGGGCGATGTCGGGAACGATGTCGAGATCTTCATTGAACCGGATGAGGCCGTTGAATATCTTTGCCGCGATACCCCCGCCCTGTACGTCGGTTATCAGGGCCGGGTCGAGCGTCGTGGGGTTGGTGTTCAGGCGGTAGTAGAGATAGCCGGGGAGCCGGTCATGGGTCGACCAGCGGCAACTCAGCGCAGGCGCGAGAACGAGGATAAGAGGCACGATATAAAAAAAGAACGAGTGCTGTTTTCTCATTTCTTTGAGGCGTCAACGAGCGCCTTGAAGAGCTTTTTTGTGTATCTGTCCCGGGGAGTTTTTTCAGGATGCCATTGAACTGCTACCAGAAAGTTTTGGCCGCGCGACTCCACTGCCTCTATCACTCCGTCTTGCGCCACAGCAGAGAGGCGAAGCCCCCTGCCGGGGTTCTTCAGGGCCTGGTGGTGCGAGCTCCGCACGCGGACGCGCGAGGAGTCCATGATGCGGGAGAGCGTCGTCCCTTCCAGGATCTCGACATGATGAAAGACTCTTTCCCCTTTGGCCGCAGGGCCGTGCTTGATCGACCTTGGGACCTGAAGCGGTACGTCCTGGAAGATGCTGCCGCCGAGCGCCACGTTCGCGAGCTGTGTTCCGTGGCATATGGCGAGTATCGGCTTGCGCGCCTTGATCGCCGCTTTAAAGAGCTTTATCTCGAAGCGTGTTCGTGCATCAGGCGAGAGCGTCATGCGCGCGTCGGGCAGCGGCTTTTCTTTATAGAAACGGGGGTGGATATCGTCGCCGCCGGTGAGCACAAATCCGTCAAAATGGCTGATGATGTCGGGAATGGATGTCTCGATCCCGAGGATGGGCGCGGGTATCCCGCCGGCCTGAAGCACCGCCCTCCCGTAATCCAGGTCGAGGATGTTCAGGTCCCGCGAAGATTGCTCTTCGAGGTTCATGGTTATGCCGATAAGGGGTTTTATGATCATAGTTGCAGCTTCCGCATCCCCGGCGGTCAGGACGTAAAGTCAATGAACGCAGAAATGACGGTTATCATTCTTTCTTTCCCGTTTTATGAAAATATTCCGGATATAGTATTTTGCACATTTACTTTTGCCCCGTCATCAGCAGCTCCAGGATCGCCTTCTGCGTATGAAGGCGGCTCTCGGCCTGGTCGAAGACGATGGACTGGGGTCCGTCGATCACCTCGGCGGAGATCTCTTCGCCCCGGTGCGCGGGCAGGCAGTGCATCACAAGCGCCCCTGCGCCGGCCGCCTTCAGGAGCTTCGCGTCCACCTCATAACCCTTGAACGCCTTGACCCGCTTGGCATGCTCAGCTTCCTGGCCCATGCTTGCCCAGACATCCGTGTACACAACGTCGGCGCCCCTGACCGCTTCATACGGGTCGTGCACGACCGTAACGCGGGCGCCGGCTTGCTCCGCTTCGCGCGAGGCCTCGCGAACGATCCCCGCGTCCGGTTCATATCCCTTCGGGCACGCGAGAGTAATACTCATCCCCACTTTGGCGCAGGCCTCGATAAGCGAGTTCGCCATGTTGTTCCCGTCCCCGATATACGCGAACGAGCGGCCCTTGAGTCCGCCCCGCTTCTGCTGAATGGTGAAAAGGTCGGCGAGGGCCTGGCAGGGGTGGTGGAAGTCGCTGAGGCCGTTGATCACCGGGATCGTGGCGTGGTGCGCCAGTTCCTCGACCGTGGACTGGGCGAAGGTGCGGATCATGATCGCGTCGACGTAGCGGGAGAGCGTGCGTGCCGTGTCCGCGATGGGCTCTCCACGTCCGATCTGGAGGTCGTTCGACGACAGGAAGAGCGCCTGGCCCCCGAGCTGGAACATGCCGACCTCGAAGGAGACCCTCGTCCTCGTTGAGGATTTTTCGAATATCATGCCGAGGGATTTTCCCTTCAGCGGCTGGTAGGGCGTGCCCTGTTTCAGTATCCGCTTGAGAGCCGCTGAACGTTCGAGGATGTGTTCAACGTCGTCGGTACTGAGATCGTGTATCGTGAGCAGGTCTTTTTTCATGATTTCTCCAGAATAAGACACAACAGAGTTCACTGAGAACGTATCGTGTAGTGCGTCATAAATACCTTTACGTAGATTATCATTCCGAGCCCTTCGCTTGTCATTCTGAGGCGAAGCCGAAGAATCTCGTATCTTCACGCTCAGGATAAACTTCGCGAAGAATCTCTTATTCCCAACCGGTTGAGAGATCCTTCACGGAGCCTGCCCTTGGAAGAAGCGAGACCCTTCGTTTCACTCAGGGTGACAAACGACGAAGGGTTCAGGGTGACAGTTTATACTCTCTGTGTGCTCCGTTATGAACGTTTTTTCTCCAAAAAGTAAGAGGCGGCTTATATGATAAGCCGCCTGTAAATCCCGTCTTA
>DATDRO010000094.1:0-4504 GCA_035291685.1 Nitrospirota bacterium
AAAACATCGGGGTGCGCCTTTTCTATCTCATCAAAGAGCACCACCGAGTAGGGCCGGCGTCTGATCTTTTCCGTAAGCTGACCGCCTTCATCATATCCGACATATCCCGGAGGGGCCCCTACGAGCCTCGATGAGCTGAACTTCTCCATGTATTCGGACATATCGACACGGATAAGCGCCTCTTCGCTGTCAAAAAGGAACATGGCGAGCGTCCGGGCGAGCTCGGTCTTGCCAACGCCCGTCGGACCCAGAAAGATGAACGACCCGATGGGCTGCTTGCGCGTTTTGAGGCCCACGCGGGAGCGTCGGATCGCGCGCGAGACCGCGGCAATGGCCTCGTTCTGTCCGACGATCCTCTTGTGAAGCTCTTCCTCCATGCGGAGGAGCCGGGACGACTCTTTTTCCTCGATCCTTGAAAGCGGAATGCCGGTGATGTTCGATACGACGATGGCGACCTCTTCCTCGCTGATCACCGGAATGTTCTTTTCCTGGGAATCCTTCCAGTCCTTGTGGATGCCGTCCAGCACTTCCCGCAGACGGCTCTCTTCCTCGCTGATGGATTCAACTTTCACGTAGTCTTTGATCCTCGAGAACAGGGCCTTCTCCTGTTCAAGCTTCTTCAGCTTGATCTCGGTCGATTTTATCTCCGCGGGATAGGTGTACCGGTTCAGTTTTGCCCGGGCCCCGGCTTCATCGATCACATCGATCGCCTTGTCCGGCTGGAACCGGTCCGTGATATAACGGTCGGAAAGACGGGCTGCCGTAACAACGGCGTCATCGGTGATCTTGATCTTGTGGTGCGCCTCATATTTCGGACGGAGCCCTTTGATGATGCCGATGGTCTCTTCGACCGACGGGGGCTGCACATAAACAGGCTGGAAGCGGCGCTTGAGCGCTCCGTCTTTCTCGATGTGCTTCCTGAACTCGTCGAGCGTCGTCGCGCCGATGCACTGTATCTCTCCCCGCGCCAGAGCGGGCTTGAGCATGCTCGATGCGTCGATAGAGCCTTCCGCTGCGCCCGCGCCGACCAGGGTGTGCAGCTCATCGATGAACAGAATGATATTGTCCGCCTGGACGATCTCCTTCATAACGATCTTGAGACGCTCTTCGAACTGTCCGCGGTATTTGGTCCCCGCGATGAGCGCGCCGAGGTCGAGCGATACCACGCGCCGGTTCAGGATATTCTCGGGGACATCGGAGCCTACGATCCTCTGGGCAAGGCCTTCGACGATCGCGGTCTTCCCGATGCCGGGCTCGCCGATGATCACCGGGTTGTTTTTGGTCCTGCGGGAAAGTATCTGGAGCACCCGGTCGATCTCAGTATCGCGGCCGATGACCGGATCGAGCTTGCCGACCCTCGCGAGCTGGGTAAGATCACGGCTGAATTCGTCGAGGGCGGGCGTGGGGCTCTTCTTTGCGCTCACCTGGGTGGCGGCGCGGCGAAGATAATTGATGACCAGCTGACGAATGCCGAGGAGGTTCGCCCCGAAACTGCGGAGGATCTTTCCGCCGATCCCTTCTTCTTCGCGGATGAGGCCGAGGAGCAGGTGCTCGCTTCCGATATATGAATGTCCGAGGAGCCGCGCTTCCTCAACGGCATATTCCAGGACCTTTTTTGCGCGAGGCGTGAAGGGGATATCACCGAAGGTGAGCGTGTTGCCGCTGGCAGGCAGGTTGCGTTCCACTTCCATGCGGAGCTGCTCTATGTCAATGCCCATTTTGCGCAGCACGGCAACGGGGATGCCGTCCTCTTCGCGAAGCGTTCCGAGCAGAAGGTGTTCTGTTCCCAGGTAATCATTCTGAAGGCGCTCCGCTTCTTCGCGGGCGTACACGATTACTTTACGACCCCGTTCTGTGAACTTTTCAAACATCATGGATGGTATCTGCCTCCACGCATAGGTTTTGTCTTTGATATTTAAAATATACTCCATTCAAGCCGTTAAAGTCAAGAGCCATTTGGCCGGGGGCTCATGTCATGGACCATACTGGCGGCGATAGTTTTCCCGTCGATGGAAACTCAGAGGGGACGCAATGAGTGTCCTGCTTATGCTGGGCTTTTACGGTTTTCGCAGTGCAATCCGTGACGAAGAACGCCTCTGCAATGGTTGTCATGATGGTAAACCTGTCTCGCATAAAATAGTTGACAAGTCCTCTCGCATGAGGTAAAAGGTACTTCTATGACAACGGCGATGAGAGAGAAAATTTCCGCGGTGCTCGATGGCATTCTGGGCGGCAGAAAGATCGATGTTCATGATGCGCTAACGCTGGCGACAGCTGCGGGTCCGGATCTCGGCGACCTGCTGGCGGCGGCGGGCAGGGTGCGAGAGCGATTCAAGGGCGCTGTTGTCGATCTCTGCTCGATCGTGAACGCGAAATCCGGCGCATGCAGTGAGGACTGCTCGTTCTGCGCGCAGTCGGCGCACCATTCAACGGGCGCTTCCGTCTACCCGCTTATTGATGTCAGGGAAATGACAAAGGCCGCGGAAGGGGCGAAGAAGAACGGCGCCAGGAGGTTCTGCATCGTCACGAGCGGCCGCGGCATCGAGTCCCGTGACGACCTGGAAAAGATCGCCGAGGGGATCGAACGGGTGCGGGAGATCGGGCTTTCTCCGTGCGCCACGCTCGGCACCCTCACGCAGGGGCAGCTTGCCCGCCTCCGGGACGCCGGGCTTCACCGCTATCACCACAATATCGAAACATCGAGGGCTTTTTTCCCCCACGTCTGCACTACGCATACGTTCGATGAGCGGCTTGACGTTCTCCGGCACGCGCAGGCGCTCGGTCTGTCCGTGTGCAGCGGCGGCATCCTCGGGATGGGAGAAACCATGGAAGACAGGACGGCCATGGCCCTTACGCTCCGGGAGCTGAACGTGGATTCCGTTCCTGTCAACTTCCTCATGCCGATCCCGGGCACGCCGCTTGAGAGGGTTGCGGCCATCACGCCGCTCGAGGCCCTCCAGTCCATCGCGCTCTTTCGCCTCATTCTGCCGGAGAAGGAGATCCGCGTATGCGCGGGGAGGGGCGCGGCGCTCAGGCAGCTTCACCCCATGATCTTTATGGCAGGGGCCGACGGCTTTATGATCGGCAATTACCTTACGACGACCGGTCTTGATCCGGCAGATGATCTCAGGATGGTCAAGGACCTGGGGCTCCGAATAGAATCAAATTCCAATAAACAAGCACCAATAATCAAATAAATTCCAGGCAGCAAATTCAAGACACGAAACCGTTTGGTTATTAGAATTTGGTCATTGGAAATTATTTGGCATTTGGGATTTGTGATTTGGAATTTTATCCAATATGGACTGTAAAAATCTTTACAGCATCCGGATGCGGGCGTCCGCCGGGAACAGGCACCTTTCCGGGGCAGAGAGGATCGTCGCGTTCGGGAACATCGAAGCAACGACACGGGACCTGCTTGCCCGGGCCTTGGGAAAAGATCGCTTCCCTGACGAGATCGTGGTGACCATCGATAATCTCGAGGATACCGCTCTACAACGGCAAGCGGCGCTTGATCTCGTTACCCTTGCCGTGCCGGACGCCAGGACCGGGAGAGCAGCCGCATCTCACGTGCTCCAGCGGGCAGGGGTTTCTCCAAGGGCGGCCTCGATCGCGGTCAGCTCCATCAGCATGGGCGCCGCGTTGTCCGGGGGGGCGATGCGCGGCGCCATGATCATGGACGCGCGGACCGGTGAGAGGCTTGAGCCCGATCCGGAACGCGGGGTGCGGGTATCGCGATTCGACTGGAGCGACGGGACCAAAGAAAAAATACGATATCTCCTTGCCGGCATAGGGCTTACACACTTCAGAACAATTGAGGCGCTTGCCCTGGCCACCAAGGTCGCCCATGCTCCGGGTGTGATTGCGGAGCTCTGCTGGTCAGACGATCCCGACTATACCGCCGGTTATGTCGCATCGCTCGAAACCGGGTACATGCGTTTCCCGCGTCTTAAGGAGCACGGTGATGAAAAAGGCGGCAGGGCCTTTTTTGTGAGGCGGGAGGAGACGGATATGGATTCATTGATACGGTATCTACAGACCGAAGCTGTGCTCATTGTTGATACGGGTGTGTGCAGGCCGGAGATCGATCCGGATGAGTTTTTCGAAGAAAGGGTCAAGGGGACCTGAAAAAGTGCGGAGTGAAGAGTTCGGAGTGAGGAATGAAAGGGCGGATTTTATGGACCAAGGCAACGGTTCGACTTAGCTCGCCGAAGTCCGTATTCCCGTGCATTACGTCGACACGGTCGACTCGGTCCAAAAGGTCGGCTTGCTCCAAGAAGTCTTCGCGCCTTGGTGCCTTCGTGGCAGAGAATTTGTTTTAAGGACATCATGTTCGAACAGGAACTTTCTCAATTAGAAAAGAAATATCTCCTCCGAAAACTTACTGTTGTCGCGTCCGCCCAGGGACCGAGGGTCACGGTAGATGGCAGGAGCATGCTCCTTATGTGCTCCAACAACTATCTGGGTCTCGCGGAACACCCTGCGCTCCGGGAGGCCGCATGCG
>DATDRO010000095.1:0-7162 GCA_035291685.1 Nitrospirota bacterium
GCTTGACAAGAAACGATCCTGTTAGTATTATATGTACTCTTGCGGGGCGTGGCGCAGCCCGGTAGCGCGTCTGCTTTGGGAGCAGAAAGTCGGAGGTTCGAATCCTCTCGCCCCGACCAAATAGCTCATGGCTGATAGCTCATGGTTCATAGGTTATGAGCTAAGAGCTACGATCTATGAGCTTATGTGCGCCTGTAGCTCAGGTGGATAGAGCAACAGCCTTCTAAGCTGTGGGTCAAGGGTTCGATTCCCTTCAGGCGCACCAGAATAAATAACTGATAACTTGTAACTGATCACTGGCAACTAAGAAGTGGCAACTTATGACTTGACTGGCGGTTTTATTTGTTATAAGTTACCTGTTGTAAGTCAATAGTTATCCATGGTGGGCGTAGCTCAGCTGGTAGAGCACAAGGTTGTGGCCCTTGTGGCCGCGGGTTCAAGCCCCGTCGCTCACCCCAAACATTCAGTGCGGAGTTCGGAGTGGGGAGTTCGGAATAGGGATGGTAGAACGATCCTTCCGCATTCCGCGTTCCGCACTCCGCATTTTATTGCGCCCGTAGCTCAGCTGGATAGAGCGTCGGACTTCGAATCCGGATGTCGCAGGTTCGAGCCCTGCCGGGCGCACACAAACCAACTAATGACTTATAACTGGTAACTGGTAACAAAAACCAAAGCGCAGCGGTCCGGGCAGTTCGTTTCTGTTAAGAGTTACAAGTTGTGAGTTATAAGTTAGTTTTTTCCGCGCCCGTAGCTCAGCTGGATAGAGCGTCGGCCTCCGAAGCCGAAGGTCGTGGGTTCGACTCCCGCCGGGCGCACCAAAAAAACTAACTGATAATTGGTAGCTGACAACTGGTAACGAAAACCAAAGCGCAGCGGCCCGGGCAGTTCGTTTTTCTTATAAGTTATTCGTTGCTCGTTATAAGTTAGTTTTTTATTGCATCTATCAGCAAAGATCTGTATAATGTGTTGATTTGCATCTGGTTCCCCTTCAAAGCAGTCATGCAGTCATGGGCCGTTAGCTCAGCTGGTAGAGCAGCTGACTCTTAATCAGCGGGTCGCAAGTTCGATTCTTGCACGGCTCACCATACATTAACCCGGGAGCAGTGAGCAGCAAGCAGCCAATGCGAGGGAGCTGCCTGCCGCTCACTGCTCTCTTTGTTATTGACTCTCACTGCGAGAGTGGCGGAACTGGCAGACGCGCCAGACTTAGGATCTGGTGGGCAACCGTGGGGGTTCAAATCCCCCCTCTCGCACCAAATCAACAAATTATTTATTGAGAGATCAAGTGAACAGGTCTTCTTAATTATTATGAGACCCTGTTACCTCTATCTCTCCGAGGTGAAAAATGAGATCAGCGGTAGAAAATATCAGCACTGTAAAAAAGAAGATCACCATAGAAGTCCCGCAGGACGACGTGGCAAAAGAGCGGGAAAAGGCCGTTGCCAAAGTGGCGAAGAAGGCCAAGCTTCCCGGTTTTCGTCCGGGGAAGGCGCCACGGTCCGTCGTTGAGCGGCACTACGGCGAGGACATCCAGGCGGACGTGATGAACAAGCTCATCGCGGACGCGTATTTTCAGGCGGTACAGGAACACAAGATCAGTCCCGTGGACCTGCCCGAGATCAGCGATGTGTCCCTCGACAAAGGGTCGCCGCTCAGTTTCTCCGCCACGGTGGAGGTGCGGCCGAACATAGAGCTCGGCACGTATGACGGCATCGAGGTGAAGGAAGAGCCGTTGACGGTGAGCGACGAAGAGCTCGAACAGACGATCAACCGCCTTCGGGAGATGTATGCCCAGCTCGAAGTGGTCGAGGGCCGGCCCGCCGAGAAGGGCGATTCGATTATTATCGACTTCGAGGGGTTTCGCGAGGGCAAATCGATCGCCGGCGCCAAGGCTTCTGATCACATGCTTACCCTTGGTTCAGGCAACCTGATCCCCGGGTTCGAAGACCAGCTCGTGGGAGTCAACAAAGGGGAGGCGAAGGAAATCTCGGTGAGCTTTCCCGCAGACTACACCAACAAGGACCTCGCCGGCAAGGACGCGGTGTTCAAGGTCATGGTCAAAGAGATCAAGCGGGCCGTGATGCCCGAGGTAAATGACGATTTTGCCAAAGATATCGGCAACCACAATACCGTGGAAGAGCTTCGTGCCAGGGTCAAGGAAGATATGGAGGCGCGTAAGCGCGACGAGCTGGCCTCCTCGCAGAGGGAGGAGCTGCTCTCAAAGCTCGTGGACGCGCATACGTTCGATGTTCCTCCGGGTATGGTGGAGCGGGAACTCCAGGCCATGATGAAGCAGCAGGCCGTCCGCCTGGCCCGTCAGGGCATGGATGTAAAATCGTTCGACGCTGAAAAGTACCGTGAGGAGCGTCTTCCGCTCGCCGAGAGGCGTGTCAAGGGGTTGTTGATCCTTGATGCCGTTGCCGACCGGGAAAAGGTGACCGTGATCGATGAAGAGCTTTCGGCGGAGCTGCAGGTACTGTCCCGGAAGTCAGGACAGCCCGTGGAGACGATCAAAAAATACTATGAGTCCCAGGAGGGGGGCATGGACAACCTGCGCTCATCCCTTATCCAGGAAAAGACCCTGACCCTCTTGCTTTCACGGGCAAAGAAGGGTTATAATTAAATCGAAAGAAAACATCAGGAGATTTTATGTCATTAATACCTATCGTTGTGGAACAGACGAGCCGGGGAGAGAGGGCCTATGATATTTACTCCCGGCTTTTGAAAGACAGGATCATATTTCTCGGTACGGCCATCGATGATATCGTGGCGAACACGGTGATCGCACAGCTCCTGTTCTTGGAGGCTGATGACCCGGATAAGGACATTTACCTCTACATTAACTCCCCCGGCGGTGTCGTAACGTCCGGGCTGGCGATCTATGACACCATGAACTATATCAAGTGCCCGGTTTCCACCATCTGCATCGGCCAGGCCGCGAGCATGGGCGCCCTCCTCCTGGGGGCGGGCACCAAGGGCAAGCGATTCTCACTTCCCCATTCCCGCATGATGATCCACCAGCCCATGGGAGGCTTCCAGGGGCAGGCCACGGACATCGAGATCCATGCCAAGGAGATCCTGAACCTCAAGGACACCTTGAACAAGATATTGTCAGCACATACGGGTCAGCCGCTCGAAAAGATACAGACCGATACGGACCGTGATTTTTTCATGTCCGGTGAAGAAGCCAAGCTGTATGGTCTTGTTGATGAGGTCATCGCCAAAAAAATAATGCGCAGCGCGAAGGAGAAGTAACCATGGCGGAAAAAAAGGAACAGGGCGCACCGCTTAAATGCTCGTTCTGCGGCAAAGGGCAGGATGAGGTGAAAAAACTTATTGCCGGCCCGTCGGTCTTCATCTGCAACGAGTGCGTCGATCTCTGCAATGAGATCATCGCGGAAGAGTGGGAAGACGCCAAAGAGGCGAAGATCCCCCGGCTGCCGAAACCCTCGGAGATCAAGCGCACGCTCGACGAATACGTCGTCGGCCAGGAGCGCGCCAAGAAGATACTGTCCGTCGCGGTGCACAACCACTACAAACGCATCGGTGTCCAGCACGAGATCGGCGAGGAGGTGGAACTCCAGAAGAGCAACATTCTTCTCATCGGTCCCACGGGCGTGGGCAAGACCCTGCTGGCCCAGACCCTGGCGAAGATCCTTGACGTACCGTTTACCATAGCGGACGCCACCACGCTCACCGAGGCGGGGTACGTTGGAGAGGACGTGGAGAACATCATCCTCAAGCTCCTCCAGAGCGCGAACTACGACGTGGAGCGAGCGCAGCGGGGTATCGTGTACATCGACGAGATCGACAAGATCAGCCGCAAATCGGAGAACCCTTCCATCACACGGGACGTCTCCGGTGAGGGCGTGCAGCAGGCGCTGCTGAAGCTCATCGAAGGGACCATCGCGAGCGTCCCGCCGCAAGGCGGCCGGAAGCATCCCCACCAGGAGTTCATCCAGGTTGATACCACGAATATCCTGTTCATCTGCGGCGGAGCTTTTGTGGGCCTGGACACGATCATCGAGCAACGCATCGGCAAGAAGACCATGGGATTCGGGGCCGATATCCAGAGCAAGGGCGACAAAAAACTGAGCGAGACGCTGGCAAGCCTCCAGCCCGAGGACCTGCTCAAGTACGGTCTCATACCCGAGTTCATCGGCCGCATGCCCGTTGCAGCCACGCTCGAGGAGCTCGACGAGAGCGCCCTGATCACCATCCTCACGAAGCCCAAGAACGCCCTCATCAAGCAATATCAGAAACTGCTCGCCCTTGAGGGCTGCAAGCTGCGCTTTACCGATGACGCGCTGACAGCTATCGCCAAAAAGGCGATCATTCGGAAGACCGGCGCCCGTGGCCTGCGCGCGATCCTTGAGGATGTGATGCTCAACGTGATGTACGACGTCCCCTCCCAGCCCGGCGTCAGGGAGTGCGTGGTCAACGACGAGGTGATCAGCGGGGCCGCTGAGCCGCTGCTCATCTACGAGAAGATAGCGTAGCATGATGAAAGGCTGAGGTTGAGGCTGAGGTTGAATAGCCAATATATTTTCGTTGGTTGCCAACTCGACCTTGACCTTAATCTCAACCTGATGCCATGAAAATACTCTCCGCCGAATTCGTTATCAGCGCCGTCGGGTCGAAACAGTTCCCGAAGGACGACAAGCCGCATATTGCCATTGCCGGCCGCTCGAATGTCGGCAAGTCCTCTCTCATCAATGCGCTCCTCCACCGCAAGAACCTCGTGAAAACGAGCGCAACCCCCGGAAAGACGCAACTGATAAATTTTTTTATTATCAACAAGCAGTTCTATTTTGTCGATCTTCCGGGCTACGGTTACGCCCGAGTTCCGCGCGCGGTGACAGATGCCTGGGCGCCTATGATCGAGGGCTATATAAAGGACGCCCTGGCGCTGCGAGCGGTCGTCGTGCTTCTGGATGCGCGGAGGCAGCCGGACGTGCGCGACGTTCGTCTTGTGGAGTGGCTGCGGCAGTACAACATTTCCTCGATCTATGCCATGACCAAGACCGATAAACTGAACAGGCAGGAGGCCCTGCAAGCCCGGCAGGCCATTAAAGCGCAGCTCGGTATCGAGGATGCGCCCATTCTCACGTCCGCCAAGGATGGACAGGGGATCAAAGAGCTTTGGGGGGAGATACGAAAAAGACTGGCTGAAGGGTGACGAGGGAAGGGTGACGAGGGAAGGGTGACGAGGGAAGAGGGACGAAGGAAGATGCACGAGGGACGAGGGATGAGGGATGAGGGAAGCCCTTCTCTTCCTGTATCCTGAACCTGAACCTGTACCTGTACCCTGCATTATTTGACGCAAGGGAGGCTCCGATGGAATTCATTCAAGATCTCGCGGGTTCGTTTTTCTGGGCCTTTGCCCTCGGTCTCATCCTTGCTATCGCGGGCAGTATCGCCGTCGGTTTTATCGTAAAAAAATCGGACCTGTTAAAGCCCCTGGGCCCAGGCCTGAAGATCATCGTATTCTTTATTTCGATCCTGCTTTTTCTCTTCCTCGGGGTTGCCGAACATTACCCGAGGTTGTCGAAATATGTTAACTTTTACTCCTGGCTTGTCTTCATATTTGCCCTGTTCCGCGTCGGTCTTTATATCTACGGCGACCTCTTCATCGTCCGGCTCAAACACGGCAGCTTTCCCGCTGCTTTCAAAAACAGTATCACGGTCTTTGTGGTCGTGGTGGCGACGCTTATCCTGCTCAAGGAAATCCTGAACATCAACGTTACGTCCCTCATCGCCACGACGACGGTGCTCACGGCGACCATCGGTCTGGCATTCCAGAGCACACTTGCCAATATGCTCGCCGGGCTGACCATACACCTTGAGAAGCCGCTCAGACAGGGCGACTGGATATCCGTGGCAGGGCATGAAGGACGCGTCATGGACATCACCCTCCGTTCCACGAGAATAATGACCATTGAGAACAATGAGGTGGTCATCCCGAACAGCAAGATCCTGGCCGAGGCCGTGATAAACTACAGCCTGCCCGATACCGCAACGGTGAGGAAGCTCAGCGTCGGGGTGAGCTACAGCATACCGCCGAACAAGGTCAAAGGCGCTGTCATGACCGTGCTTTCGGGTATCGAGGGAGTTGAAAGACACCCCGCGCCCCGGGTCCGCGTGCTCCACTATGGAGATTTTTCCGTCAACTACGAGATCCGGTACGCCATAAATGATTTTTCCCGATACCTCGAGACGGACGCCGATATCATGGACCTCCTCTGGTACCGTTTCAAAAGGGACGGCATCGAGATCCCGTTCCCGGTCAGGGACGTGCACCTCCGGCAGATCACGGAGCAGACCCGGCAGGTTGAACAGGAGCGCAGGGAAGACCGTCTTATGGCACTCATGGGAAACGTGGACATCCTGTCGCCGCTCTCGACAACAGAACTGAAAATATTGGCAAAGACCGTTCGCGACGAGTATTATGCCGCGGGTGAATTTCCGGTGCGGCAGGGAGATGCCGGAGACTCATTCTACATCATCAAACAGGGCATTGTGGATGTGATCGTTGATAAATCTTCGGGCGGAACGGCAATGGTGGCCACGCTCGGGCCGGGAGATTTCTTCGGGGAGATGAGCCTGCTCACCGGTGAAGCACGCTCCGCGAGCATCCGCGTGAAAGAAGACGCCGAGTTCATTGTCATTGACAAAGAGAGTTTCCGCTCCACGCTGGTCAATAACCCCTCTATCGCCGAGTCCCTGAGCCGGATACTTGCCGAGCGCCAGGCAGGTCTTGAGGCCGAGCGCGAGCGGCTTGGCGCATCCGCTCTCGCCGGCCGGAAAGACACTTCAGGCAGATTGCTTGAGAGGATCAGGGCGTTTTTCGGGTTGAAGAAGTAAGGCAGGCTGTGTCCGTTACAACGTAATCTCCGTGCCCACGCCTGCTTTGGTGAAAATCTCCAAAAGCAGGGCATGGGGGACTCTGCCGTCGATGATGTGCGCCTTGGCGCAGCCTGCGTCGAGGGCATGAAAGCACGATTTCGTTTTCGGCAGCATTCCGCCGGCGATGACGCCGGAGTGGACCAGATCTTCCACCTTTTTTTTGTTCAGCGTTGAGATGAGCTTCTTGTCCTTGCCCAGGATGCCGGCCTGGTCCGTGAGGAGAATGAGTTTTTCCGCCTTGAGCGCGCCTGCCACC
>DATDRO010000096.1:0-4667 GCA_035291685.1 Nitrospirota bacterium
TCATCACCTCGCGCATTGAACATCCCGCCGTGCTTGAACCCTGCCGGTTTCTCGAGAGACGGGGATGCGCCGTCACCTATCTTCCGGTGGACCGGTCCGGCATGGTGGACCCGGACGACCTCGCGAAGGCCTTGACGCCGAAGACCGCGCTCGTCTCCATCATGCACGCAAACAACGAGGTAGGCACGATACAGCCTGTTGCCGAGCTCGCGCGCATCGCGGCCTCCCGTAATATTCCGTTCCACACCGATGCCGCGCAAAGCGTCGGCAAGGTGCGGTGCAGGGTTGACGAGCTTGGTGTTGACTTTCTCACCGTGGCAGGACACAAGCTTTACGCGCCCAAGGGCATCGGCGCGCTGTATATCAAGAGCGGCCGCAGGATCGAGCCGCTTATGCACGGCGCCGGGCACGAGCAAGGCTTGCGGCCGGGTACGGAGAACGCTCCTTACATTGTGGGCCTCGGAATGGCCTGCGAGGCAGCGGCGCCGCTTTTGGAGACCGAAGGCGCCCGGCAGACGAGACTCGGTCAACGACTTCTGGACGGGCTGAAAAAAGCGGGACTTGCCGTGCATTTGAACGGCCATCCCGAGAAGAAGCTCCCGAACACCTGGAACATCAGTTTCGAGAGGCATGACGCGCTTTCAGTCATGGAAGCGCTGAAGAATGTGGCTGTATCTCCGGGCGCGGCCTGTCACGGGAGCACCATTGAGCCTTCACCCGTGCTTACTGCAATGGGCACGGACCCGGCATTAGCCAGGGGGGCGATACGCTTTAGCTTGGGAAGAGAGACGAGTGAAAAGGATATTGATACGGTGGTGGGATTGCTCAAGGACGGGCTGAAAAATAGACATTGAAGCTCGCAGGCAACCCCTTTGCTGCGCCGCTGTTCGTGCCAAAATAGTCGAGATCAGTGTTTCCATGGATCCCGAACGATCCTGGTCTGATTGATGAATTCACATGGCGCGTGCAGCACGACTCGACGCGGCGGGCGCTCAGGGTTTGCCTCGTCGCAATAATTTACAACGTAATGTCTATTTTTGGATTTGGAGATGCCGAAAAGATCATGCCTGGTGAAACAATACTTATCATTGACGACGAAGAGAGCATCCGCGAGACCCTCGCGGGAGTGCTGAAGGACGACGGGTACGACGTCGTGACCGCGGCCTCGGGACAGGCGGGACTGGATATGCTCCAGGAGGCGCAGCCGGCGCTCGCGCTTCTCGACATCGCGATGCCCGGGATGGACGGCATCGAAACGCTCCGCAGGTTCAAGGACGTCAGGCCGGACATACCGGTCATCATGATCTCGGGCCACGGCACCATCGAGACCGCGGTCAGGACGACCAAGATGGGGGCGTACGATTTCATCGAGAAGCCGCTCTCCCTGGAACGGGTCTCGCTCGCGGTGAAACACGGGCTGGATGAGCAGCGGCTGCGGGAAGAGAATGAGTCCCTCAAAAAGCGCATCGAGAGACGGTACGAGATCGTCGGTGAAAGCAAAGAGATCAAGGCGCTCAGGCAGCAGATAGCCCGCGCCGGGCCGAGCAACGGCTGGGTGCTGATCCACGGCGAGAGCGGAACGGGCAAGGAACTCGTGGCGCACGCTATTCACAACGCGAGCAGGCGGGCGTCCGGGCCGTTCGTCGAGGTGAACTGCGCCGCCATACCTCAGGAACTGATCGAGAGCGAGCTCTTCGGCCACGAGCGCGGGGCGTTCACGGGCGCCACGGCCATGAAACGCGGCAAGTTCGAGCTTGCGGACCACGGCACCATCTTTTTGGATGAGATCGGCGACATGAGCCTGGCCACGCAGGCCAAGGTCCTCCGCGTGCTCGAGGTGCAGGAGTTCCAGCGCGTGGGAGGCACGAAGACGCTCAAGACGAATGTGCGGGTCATTGCCGCCTCGAACAAGGACCTGAAACAGGAGATCAGGAAGGGCATGTTCCGTGAGGACCTCTTCTACCGGTTGAACGTGGTCCCGCTCGAGGTGCCGCGGCTCCGCGAGCGTCCGGATGATATTCCGAGGCTGGCACAATACTTTTTACAGGAGTTCTCGCGCGATTACGGCCAGAAGCCGAAGACCATTGAGAACGACGCCCTCGCTCTCTTTGTCCGGTATGACTGGCCGGGAAATGTGCGCGAGCTCAGGAACATCATCGAACGGCTGATCATCATGTCGTCCGGTCCGACGATCAAGCTTGAGGATGTTCCTCCCCCCCTGAACGGAACGGCTGCGTCGCATTCGTCCGGAGGCGCCGGGGCGATCACCGCCCCCCCGCACCATTACTCTTCCATGAAGGAGGCGAGGGCCGCCTTTGAACGGGAGTTCATTGTCCAGAAGCTCAAAGAGAACGGCGGCAATGTGAGCAGGACGGCCGATGCCGTCGGCATGGAGCGCAGCAACCTGCATAGAAAGATAAAGGCGCTCAGGATCGAGACAGAAGCGTAACCCTTTTACCACGGATGAGCACCGATGGACACGGATGAGTGCTTCGACGTAAGGTCGAGGTTGAGGCTAAGGTCGAGCAATTCTAAACCTCAACCTTGACCTCAACCCGCAATGTCTATCCGTGGTAAGAGTTCTTTGCTCGTAATATTTTCATGATCAAAACGAACAATCTTACCAAATACTTCGGCAGCCTGGCGGCTGTGAAGGACGTCAGCTTCACGGTCGGCGCCGGCGAGGTCTTCGGGCTCCTCGGCCCGAACGGCGCGGGAAAGACCACCACGATACGCATGCTGACCACGCTCCTCGCGCCTTCCTCGGGCACGGCTTCGGTCACCGGTTTCGATGTTACGGCGGAGCCGCTCAAGGTCAAAAAGAACATCGGCGTTGTTCCCCAGATGCTCAACTTCGACATTGACCTCACGGTAGCGGAAAATCTTGAGTTCCACGGCAGGCTCCACAACATGAAGCCATCCGACAGAGCGGCGAGGATCGAAGAGCTCCTGCATTTCGTGGGCCTGTGGGAAAAAAGAGACACACCGGTCGAGCATCTTTCCGGCGGCATGCGCCGCAGGCTGCTCATCGCGCGCGGCCTCATGCACCGGCCCGCGGTCATTTTCATGGACGAGCCCACCGTGGGGCTCGATCCCCAGGCGCGGAGGATGATCTGGGGGTCGATCGAGGCGCTCAAGCGGAGCGGCATCACCATCCTTCTGACCACGCACTATATTGAAGAAGCGGACGCGCTTTGTGACAGGGTCGCCATCATGCGCGCGGGGAGCATCATCGCTCTGGATACGCCGGCCTCGCTCAAGGCGGGGGTGGGGCGGTTCGTCCTCGAATGTCTCGGCAGACATGATATCCCCCGGCAATTCTTCCAGACGCGAGAAAAGGCGCTCGATGAAGGCCGGGGCGTCGGTTGCGACCTTGTGATACGCGATTCCACGCTCGAAGATGTGTTCATCAAACTGACGGGCGAGAGAATAGAAGAATGAACGGAACAGGAGACAGAAGTCAGGAGTCAGAATTCAGAAGAACGAAACAAACAGGTCTTTCTTCCGGCTCCTGTCTCCTGACTCCTGAATACTGGGTACTCCCATGAACTTCTACCCCATTTTCTGGAAAGAGATGCTCCTCATCCGCAAGAAGCCGTGGCGGTTTCTGGCATCGAGCATGGTCATGCCGCTTCTGTACCTCGTCACCTTCGGCTGGGGGCTGGGGCGCGGCCTCTCGATAAATGGCGGCACGTATCTCGAATTCGTTCTGCCCGGCATCCTGGCGCTTTCGGCCATGAACAACAGCTTCGGTCCGGTCTCGACGTCGCTGAACATCAGCAAGCTCTACACAAAGACGCTCGAAGAGGTGCTCGTTTCGCCCGTCAGTCCGTGGTCCGTGGCGTTCGGAAAGGCGCTCACGGGGCTTGTGCGGGGGGTGTTCTCCGCCCTGACGCTGCTCCTTGTCGGGTGGGTCTCGGGGGTCCAGCTCCAACTTTCATCGGCCTTCTTCGCGGTGCTTATGCTCACGGCATTTTGTTTCGGCTCCATGGGTGTGGCGGCCGCGATGCTTGCGCATACGCACGAGGACATGGCGAATTTCAACAGTTTTTTCATCATCCCCATGTCGTTCCTGGCCGGCACGTTCTTTTCGCCTGACAGGCTCCCGGAGCCCTTTACCAGTCTCATCCTGGTCTATCCGCTGACCCACGCAAGCCTGCTGCTTCGCGCGCTCGCCTCGGGTGGAGAACCTGCCTTCGGCTCGGTCCTCATACTCGCTGCGTACACGGTGATGTTCTTCTATCTCGGCGGCAGACTTGTCAAAAGGACGGAGTGATGGTTTTATGTAATAGTCATCTTATTGTAGCGTCGACAAGGAGAATAAAGGCGAAAGAAAAAAACGCTCAGGCATGAAGTAGGGTAAAAAATAATCTGCGGCATAAGGAGTCGAAGAGAACTATCTTGAGATGATAATCTAAGGTTGACTATTCCTTATTAGGCCTATAAAATGTGAACAATGACAAACCATTCTAACATACCTCAACCCTTATTAAACGAAAGGCCGACAGAATATGCCGACCGTGTGGGGAGGTGGTATGCTTCTTCCGTTACCGAGCCGCATAAAAAGAAGTACGGGCAATATTTGACGCCGATTCCGGTCGCGGATTTCATGGCAAGTTTAGTTGATCCACGACGCGAAGAGGTGCGCATTCTGGACCCGGGCGCAG
>DATDRO010000097.1:0-3747 GCA_035291685.1 Nitrospirota bacterium
CTGCTGAACGCTTCGTTTCTGGCAGCCTTCGTCCTCCCCCTGGCCACGGCGTACGGTCTGTCCGAGGCCTTCGGCTGGGAGTCGGGGATCAACAAGAGCTTCCGGGAAGCGCCCCAGTTTCTCGGGTTCTACACGGCCTTCATCGTGATCGGAGCGGGGATCATCCTGATCCCCCGGGTGCCGCTCATCAAGATCATGTTCCTTTCCCAGACCGTGAACGGCATCCTTCTGCCCATTGTGCTCATAATCATGCTCAGGCTGGTAAACGACCCCGGCCTCATGGGAGCGTACGTGAACTCGAAAAGGAAGAACGTCATCACCTGGATAACCGTGACTGTCCTGATCTTGCTTACGGTGATGCTGCTGGTGTCAAGTTTTCTGAATGGTAATGGGAACCTTTAAACGGCAACAATGACCTGCCGTTCGGCGACATAATGGGTCCTGTCGGCGGGATGCGAAGGTCTCAAGATAGGGAACACGAAGACCCTTTCCCTGCTTCGTAAGGAGCGGCCAGGCTTTGATGAAGTTTTCTGTTGTAATTAATAAGGAAGAGCAGAGAGTATAGGGCATGGGGCAGAGAGCAGAGAGCGGAGACAGGGTTTCTATGATTTTACGCCATGCTCTTTGCGCTATGCGTCCTGCTCTAACGCCTGTTGACTGCTTTATTTCTCATACGGAATGGGGTCCTCTACTCCCGCTTCGCGGAACCCTTTCAGCCTCAGCGCGCAGCTCTCGCATTTTCCGCAGGCCTTTTCGCTGTTCTGGTAGCAGCTCCAGGTAAGGTGGAAGGGCGCTTTGAGTTCAATGCCTTTCCTGACGATCTCAGACTTTTTCATGTGGATGAGCGGGGTCACGATCTGTATCCCTGTCTCCGGTCTTGTTCCCGTCTCAATGACTTTGTTGAAGGCCTGATAGAAGGATTCACGGCAGTCCGGGTAGCCTGAGCCGTCCTCTTGGACAGCGCCGATGAATATCTTCGTCGCGGCGATAACCTCGGCCCATGATGTCGCGATGGACAGGAGATGCGCGTTCCGGAAGGGGACGTAGGTCGTGGGAATTGTGGAAGTTCGGAGTTCGGTGTTCGGAGTTCGGAGAGGCCCCTCACCCCGACCCTCTCCCGCAAGGGGCGAGGGGGATATCGATGTTTCCGGTACCGGGATGCTTATGTCCGTCAGGCTGGAGCCGCCGATGACCTTCAGGTGTTCCAGGCTCACGGTGAGTCGCTTCCCGGCCTTATAAAAATCCGCTATCTCGTTGAACGCGCGCAACTCGCGCGCCTCGGTCCGCTGGCCGTAGTTCACGTGAAGAAAGGCGGAATAATATTTCTCATTCGCGATCGCGGCAGTGACGCAGCTGTCCATGCCGCCGCTCACGAGGACAACAGCGAGGTCCTTTTTCATGCGCCCAGTTTACCAGCATTGCGTCTGAAATTCCACAGCTATGTGCAGCCCGTCGTCCCTCGTAAGCTCAGTGCGCCCCGTGGATGAGCATTGGCAGGCACCGGGTGCAAACGATCTTTTCCCTGCCCTCATGGTAGCAGGGGAGATACACCCGGTCCTTGTCCGTGGCGCCGCAAACGAAACATTTGATGTCCATTTAGCCCTCCGCAGCGTTTATTTCTTCGACGATCTTGTTCGGGTCGAGATTATGCATCATGGACCCGAAGGCTATTGACTCCATGTTGATGCCGGGGCAGGTGAAACAGCCGTTGCCGAAATATTTTTCGATGATCGCCTTCGCGCCCGGGACGGTCCGAAGCACCTCGCCGATGATCGAGTCTTTGGTCACTTTCTTTTTCTCTGCTATCATGGTGGCCTCCATGGGAACTTTATTTGTTGATGACAATATATCGAAAATTTAGGAATAATTCTATGATGTATATCATATCGGGCAGACGGCATATGCAGAGAGCATGGGGCATGGGGCATGGAGCAAAGAACATGGAACGAAGCGTGCGTATGACGCATGTCATAGCAAAGAATACGGAGTTACGCTATACTGGTATCATAAAAAAAGGAGGAATACTATGGACAGATTCGTAAGAAGGTTCATTATCATGAGTATTGTGTACCTGGGTATCTCTACAGCGATGGGGATCGTAATGCTCGGGAACCAGGGCCTGCTCGAGCTGAAATTCGTTCACTCTCATCTCAATCTGCTCGGATGGGTATCCATGATGATCTACGGGGTGGGCTATCACATCCTGCCGCGCTTCATGGGGAGGCCGCTGTACAGCCTGACCCTGGGGGAAGCGCAATTCTGGCTGGCGAACATCGGGCTCGTATTCATGCTCCTGTTCTACGTTCTGAACGCGTACAGCCCGTCCGCGATGTATCTGGCACTCACCGTGACAGCCGGGGTCATCGAAGGCGTGTCGATATTCCTGTTCTTCTATAATATGCTGATGACGCTCTTGCCGAAGCTGGAGCAGCCGCATTAACCGGGCATAGGGCATGGGGCATAGGGTTGCCCCAATGCATGGCTCTATGCGCTCTGCTCTATGCCCTATGCGGTTTTCTCTCACGACGAGAAGGCCGCGAGCCCTTCCCGGTCCTTGATAATGATCTTCCCGTCCGCATCCATCACCATGCCCTGTTTTTTGAACTTGCTGAAGGTCCTGATGGAGGTCTCGACGGTCGTCCCGACCATGTCCGCCACATCCTGCTTGGTGAGCCGCATATCGATGAGAAGCCCTTCCTTTGTCTCAATACCGATCTTCCCCGCCAGTTTGAGAAGCAGGGCCGCTATCCGCGCTTCCACCCGTTCCAGGGCAATGTTCTTGAGCGAGTCGTGGGAACTTTTCATCCGGTCGCCGAGCTGGAGCGCGATGCAATACATCAGGTTCGGAAACCGGTCCACGATCCGCATGAGGTTCTTGCGCGATATCCTGATGACCTCCGTGTTTTCCATGGCGACAGCATTGGCAGGGTAGGGGAAGTTCTTCAATACCGCGACGCCGCCGAAGATATCGTGCGGGGAAATAAGCTCAAGGATGATCTCCTTTCCCTCGTGAGAGAGTTTTGTGATCTTTACCTTTCCGCTCTTGACGATGAAGAACCACTCAGGAGGCTCTCCTTCAGAAAAGATCGTCTCTCTCTTCCTGTATGTTGCGACGGCGAGGTATGGCGCCAGTTCCTTGAGTTCGTCATCCGAGAGATCTTTAAACAGGCTTATCTTTTTAAGCGGATTCATACGATAATAGTATCCTAAAATTGCATTCCCAGTCCACCTATTTTTTTTCTTGCGGTGTTGATTTTTCAGTCCGAAAGCATTGCCTCCAAAGGGTCATTTCGCCCCACTCCGGCGTGATTTAACCCACTTCATAGATCGTTCAACCACAAATTTCAGTCAAGGCCATTGAATGCGCAAAACTTAAGCAAACACTTTACTTATTTTGATGTAGTATGTGCTTTGGATGCTTTTAAAAATCATTATAAATCAAATAGTTGCGTGCGTTGTCTGTTAATTCTTAAAAACCGCATAAATTAATCAGTATAAGTCACCTCTTGGTATAATGATTGCTTACATTATTCTTAAAGGATATCCAGTTAGTAAAAAATAATACAAAATAATGACCATGATTGGTGGTAAGGAGAATTTGTCATGAAAAAGAAACTTCTCAGCCTGTCGGTTTTTTTATTCCTGGTGGTTTCGCTCATGCCGGGTCACGGTCGCGCGGCGGTAACCGCCGGCGCCCCTTCTCAGGACGGTGCTCTGTATGACGATCTTGTCTCGACAGAGAAATGT
>DATDRO010000098.1:0-8712 GCA_035291685.1 Nitrospirota bacterium
AAGCGCTGCGGATTGGACGGATCGTGATGAAATGCCGAGAGTCAACCTGGCACGCCCTGCGACGACGCGGAGCGGGCCGGTCCTGCTCGCGGCGCACGGGGGAGGCAAGCTCTTTTTGTACAACGTGTTGGGAAAAAAGAAAATTCAGAACATTTGCTAAAGAATATCTGACAATATGGTTGCCGCTGACAGGAGGGCTGCATGGAAATAGTATTGAAGTGGATATTTAATATCGCAGGTGTCGGAGTGGGCGTCTACTTTATCCGGTCCGAAGTCAGCTATCTTTTCAATACGACGTATGCCGCAGTGTTCGGCACCGGTGTTCAGCAGGAGACGGCGCGGCTGACCTTTACGCGCTTGCTGGAGGCCGGAGAGCACTCACTTCTCTATTTGACGTTGATCGTATTGCCGGTGATGTATTACCTCAGCAAGATCCTCTGGCATAAATTGTATAGTGCGCTGGTCGTGCTCGTGTTCGCAGGACTTTGCGTGCTGTTTGCCCAGATAATCCATGCCTCTGTTATAAACGGTTATGTCTTTTATCTGTCACAGAAGAAACAATGGGTTGACCTGGCATGGCCCGCGGCTGTTCTGATCATCGTCGCGGTAAACTGGTTCATGGCCTTTGGAGAGATGTTCCGGGTTGTAAACGTAGCAGGAAAATGATTGGCGCGACTCCTGAGGGGTTACGAAATTAAACGATTCATCGGTTAACTGGCGATAAAGTAACTATCGGGGTGACATGGATGATCATTCATGCCTCCCCGATAGTTCAGTCCAGACTGCCTTCTGCATGCCTGCTTCCGTCATGAACAATCCTCCCTGTTCCTAACCTACTTTCTCAAAAACATTTTTACCGGCTTTGCAGACGGGGCACTTCCAATCTTCCGGAAGGTCATCGAACTTGACCTTCTGCTCCCGCTCCTTATACAACCACTTGCAGGCAGCGCATCTCCATACATCAAAGTCCTCCCGATCCCCTTCTCTGCTCACGACCTCCCAGCCTTTTTCGGTCCATTCTTCGAGCCGGGGCGGGTAATAACCGGAAAATATGGTCTTGTCCCGCGCATCCTCCATGGCGACTTCTACGGTCATGTCGCCTTTTTTTACGGTATAGCCCCATTTGAAATTGTTTTTTGTATCAAGACCGGTTGTCTTACCTGTAAAGTGAAAGATATTCCCTGATCTTCTGACCTTTGACCAGCTGTAGCAGCACGGGAGAACGGCTGTACAGCCGCATTTCCCGTTTTTTAAATCCAGGCCGTCAACGCTGATGCCACCCGGAATTTTTGCGACCGCAATATCCATCAATCCTCAAGGAGCGTCGAAAATTGATTATGGTGTTCCTCTTCCGCTGCAAGAATATCGGTAAAGAGACTGACGGTCACCGCATCGCCTTCCTTATCAGCAAGGGCGATGATATCCTTATAAAGTGTAATTGCGCCTTCCTCCGCTTTTTTGTTTATCTGGAGCATGTCTTTTGCCGTTTTGCCGATCTCGATCGGCGTGGGCTTCGTGGTGGGGACACCGCCGAGATAATCAAGCCTTTCCGCGATCTCTTCGGCATGTTTCATCTCCGTAATTGCGATCTTCTTGAAGACCCCGCCCACCGAAGGCGCATGAAGCCCTTTGATCATCACATGCTGCCACATATACTGAACGCTTACCTGGATCTCCCGTGCTATTGCGTCATTGAGCTTGTCCAGCAATTCTTTGCTCGCCATAGTTCCCTCCTCGTTGCATGAAATAGCGCTCCCAACGGAGCCCTTAGTGAACCGTCGTTTCTTTATCGAACACCTTGTGCTGACAAAAGATGCAAACCGTTTCTTGAGATCCGGACCAGAGCTCTATTTCGCCGCCGCAAGCGGGGCAGCTCGTAAGGAATTCCGGCACAACAGATATTTTCACGCCGGGCAGGCTTTTTTCTTTATGTTTTGGCGTATTCTCTTTCATGTGCCTTCCTCCATGCTTTCCGGGTGAGTCTCTTCATCTGCCGTATCCCCTGGCTCCTGAATTCCTATAAATATCTTTTCGGTCCGACTTGGCGGGTTTTAGGATTCCTCCGTTTCCTTTGCGCTCTTTGTTGAGGTGACAATCTTATACCTATTTCTCGATACCTCTTCGCGGCAAATACAACCTTCTTTTTTATAATATAATAATTATTATTTGTCAATAATTATTTTAATCTAAAAAATGTCGGCCCTTTTCGCAGTTCCGTCTCCATAATTACGATTATAATGCTTCGCGCGCGAAAAGCAACCCGCTTCATTAATATTTGAGCGCCATGTTTCTTGATGAGGCATGCTAAAATTATTGACCGCCCGGCATTCTCTGTGCGTATATTTCCTGATATATAATCTTTAAAAATACGAATAAAGTATTATTGAGTTCTGTGTAAACTGATGCTAAAATCCATTTATTGTGGAGTGCAAATAATTTAATACAACCTATAGATGTCGCGAATTCTTTCTAAAAAGTTACATTTTCCTGAAAGGAGGTGCAATACAAGTATTTTTTTCTGTCGGCAGCCTGAGGATTTGCTCAGTCAATATTTATATAAATTTAATGACGGGAGGAAAATACATGGAAATGCTCGAATCTGTGAAAAAACTGAAAGAGTCTGTTGGCGCGGCGATGCGTAAGGACATCAGCATGGATTTGTTCACTAAAAAAGAGAAAGGACAGGAAGTGGAATTTACCTATTATGCGCCCAAGGCAACGAAAGTCTTTCTGGCAGGAAAGTTCAATAATTGGAACACAAAATCGCTGTCAATGAAGAAAAACAAGGATGGTTATTGGAAGACAACAATTAAGCTGTCCCCCGGTAGCTATGAGTACAAATATTTTATCGACGGCGCCTGGGCCCAGGATGCGTCAGGCTCTGAAAAAGTGCTTAATTCATTCGGCACCTATAATAATGTGATCGGTGTTGCGTAACACAGGCCATTCGGAACAAAGCGGTCCATCGGATTTATTACTCCGTTAAAGGATATGTGCTTTAACGGAGTTTATTTATTCTCCCTTCACAAAGTGAAAAACATCGCGTATAATTCTGCGTATTCGTGAATATCTATAAAATCACATACAAGGGAGGATATCGTGGCCGATAACCGAAAAATTGCCAGTGGGGCCGTCGTCATAACCGGAGGGTCCACCGGGATCGGTCAAGCATGCGCGCATTATCTGGACAGCCTCGGTTTCCACGTCTTCGCCGGAGTGCGCAGGGTTTCTGACGGCGAAGCGGCAAAGCGGGAATCGTCCGGACGTATAACGCCTCTTTTGCTGAATGTCACGGACGCCGCTTCCATCGGTTCGGCTGCAGAAACGGTGGCCGCGACAGTCGGTGATGCCGGGCTCAGCGGTCTTGTGAACAACGCAGGGATCGTGGTTGCAGGCCCGCTTGAATTTCTTCCTTTGGATGAGATACGGAAACAATTTGAAGTGAATATGTTCGGCCAGATCGCAGTGACCCAGGCGTTTTTGCCTTTGCTCAGAAAGTCCCGTGGACGTATCGTGAATATGGGCTCGATCAGCGGCAGGGTAGCGGCTCCGTTCATCGGTCCCTACGCGGCCTCAAAGTTCGCCCTGGAGGCATTCACAGACTCGCTCCGCGTTGAGCTTCAGCCGTGGGACATCAAGGTTTCCATCATAGAACCCGGTGATGTCGCAACACCGATATGGGAAAAGTCCCTGGAAGCAGCGGAGAAGGTCGCCAAGAACTACCCGCAGGAGGCATTTTCCCTTTATGGTTCCGCCTTCTCCGCAATAAGAAAGGAAGCGAAGAATGGCGCCAATACGGGAATCTCTCCAAATGTCATTGCACGGCTGGTCGCCCATGCGCTCTCTGCCAAAAGGCCCAGGACCCGTTACCTTGCGGGAAAAGGCGTTCAGCTTAAGGTCTTCCTGAAAAAGATCCTTCCTGATCGCGTATTCGACCGTCTTATTATTCGTCACCTCGGCCTGCCTCGCGCGGGACGATCAGGAGAAGAATGAGCAAACTCACTACATACCTCGAACAATATGCCCTCCTCGCGCTCGAGAAACAGGAAAAGCTTGCCGCGCTGGTCAACGACCACACGTCCGAGCTCGATCTCGATTCCGGAAAGATCATTTTCGCTAACAGGCTGGAACTTCCCTTTCAGGTGCTCGGCTCGGAGTCCAATAACACTCTTACCTGGTTATGGGCATGGTCCGAAGAACAAACCGAGATCCCCGAACATTTTTTGATATCCTCCCTTCAGCTTAGAGACTGGGGCGAACAAGAGGGCATTGAAGAGTTTACGATCCCTTCGGTTGACCTCAGCAGAGCTGACGGCCATGTTCTGTCACTCATCTCCTCGCAGATCAGCAGCGCAAGCTGCTACTACCGGAGCCCCTACGAGGGGGGCGCGGTCTTTGTCCTGATTTCCAGCGAGCTTGTCGATCGTCAGCCGCCGTTCGGTCTCGACGGCCTGTCCAGGCAGTTTACGGATCTGATCTCGCGATACGAGTTCAACCACCGGAACGCGCTCGTGTCATATTTGCGCGCAAATAATTTGTTGTTCACTGAAAAAGGGCCGTTCATTTCGGTAAAACTGGTAACCGGAGAAAAGCTGATCGCGGAGTTTGACGGGCAGGGCCGTTTGAAAACCATAGACGGGGAAAATGAATCGTAAAGTTTCATGGGCCTTTTCAGCTCAAATAAAAAGACCGCCAGGATACATACCTGACGGCCTTTACGCGTTCACGTGATGCGGCGGGACTACGGGGTGCACTTCGGCAGCGTGACGCTGATGTTGGTTTGGTTCTTGTACTTATTGACACCGTAAATATCCTGCTTGATAGTTGCCGATGCAAGCGGGAACATCGTGACCTCCCGCAGGGCGAGCATGCCGGCACGAAGCGCCCAGGCATCGTATCCAAGAATGCGAAGCACTCCCACAGCAACGCTGGCATTGTGGCCGCTATTCAGATCAGAAGAATAGGCTTGTCCATCGGCAGTACTGCGAGGCTGTATGGCTTCGCAAGCTCTGTTACCGGGATGTTGACCGCCACCGGCAGATGGCCCGCGCAATATTCGGCTGTGGTACGAGTATCGACCACGAAGAAATCTGTGATCTCGTCCGCAAGTGTGGGGTCATCTACTCCATCGAACAGACCCATCGCGATGACATTCCAGTTGGTTTTGGGACAGGCAGGAACGCTCAACAGTTCGTCCGCATACCTGGCAACGATACCAAAATGACCTGGCGGGATCAGAGTGCCCTTTCCCTTTGGCGCCACAGCGCTTACAAAGTCGCCATCGCCCTCGTCCTCCGCTATGACCGGTGCTGCATAAAGAAACAGAGAAAGAGCAAGCATACCCACTGCTGACCACATTGCTTTTTTCATACTGACCTCTTTAATGACTTGTGCGAAACGATGTGCCGACAGATGTTCTGAATTTAGAAAGCCAGAGCTATCTGTCACCCCGACCAACAGACCGCACCATACTTGATATTTTTTCCTTTTATCACCTCCGGGCGTTCAGTTTATGAATATAAGGTATAACGGCAAAATCATATATACGAGTTATGTTATAAAGCGATTCCCGTCCAGAGTTAACTTGAACTCTCTACCAACCGAATTTGCAATTATACTACTAAAATTGCACAAAAACCCGTCTTTATTTAAATTTAAAAATTCCAAAAAAAATTACTTTGTATGGTAACATTTTGAAATAACGATTGTTTTTAGGTCAACAAAAAAGGAGTGCAAAATTGCGCCATTTTTTTTGGATTTGACAAGAGGAAGGGTTATTTCATTTTTTCTTTCTCAACAGCTTTCATTACTTTCCTGAGAACGTCAAAATCCTTATCACTGAACTTCTGAATGCCCGTAACCGATCCCTTGATGCCCTTCAGAAGCGTGGAATCCATGACAAGCAATGCGGTCTGAATCTTTGTCATGGTGGCGGCATCCAGGGACTTTGCGGCAACAAATACGTGTTCCGGCAGATCAGCGGACCGGGCTATCACTTCCAGACCCTGGTCCTTGTACTTAGCTGCCACGTCCGGTTGGAGACCCGCGGCGTCAAACGATCCTCGCACCACGTTCAGCGCCACGTTGTCGTGGGTTCCGACAAAGGAGTACTGCTTTAAGTCGGCAAGTTGAACACCAGCATCCATCAGCATGTAAAGAGGCACGATATGGGTGAGCGTAGATTCGCGGTCCCCGAAGGTAAATGTCCGGCCCTTGAGTTCCTTGATCGAAGAAATGCCGCTTCCCTTCTTAACAGCGATGACGCCATAAAAGCTTGGCTTGCCATCATTGACGATCTGCGCCAGCGGTGTCACATTGTACTTGCTCCTGGCCTCTACGTAGAGCGAGGGGCCGATAAAAGCAAAATCCATCTCACCTTTCCCGACGGCATCTACAGTCTCAGCATATGTCTTGCCGATACGGAACTCCACCGGCTTTCCTGTCTTTTGAGACACATAGTCCGCAATGGGCTTGAACATTTTGTACAGATCGGAGACGGGTTTGTACGGGTGAACTCCCATCACGAGCTTGTCTTTTGCCCATGCCGCCGGTGCAATAAAGAGCGATACGACGAGAACCACGGACAAGATCAGGATTATATACCTACGCATAAGAGACCCCTCCTTTTTCATGCAGTTAGATATTTTGTAACTTTTTGTAGTTAAGCATAGACCGGCTGCTCTGTCAAGGATGGGAGGCAAAATCGGCAGAAAACACGACAAAAGTATCTAAGACCTTGACAGAAACCGGCCGGTATTATATGCTGTGCACGAAATCTGAACCCGTATGAGATCGTTTTTATCGCTCAGGGCGCGGCCGATCCACGTTTTTATTTATGGAACCATAACAATTCAGGAATGAATGGAGACACGCTGTGAACATTCTCGACAAGCTCGAACGCAGATTCCGGCGGTATGGTATTCCGAACATCACTCTCTACCTGATCATGGGGCAGGTGCTGCTGTTCATGGCCTCGAGGTCAGGAAGTTTTGATATCGGAAGGGCGCTTTTGATACCTGAGCTGGTCCTTCAAGGCGAGTGGTGGCGGTTCATCACTTTCCTATTCATCCCGCCCATCACCAATGTTGTGTTTGCTTTTTTTGCCTGGTATTTGTTTTACCTGATGGGAAGCGCCCTGGAAGGTCATTGGGGCACGTTCCGGTACAACCTGTTTCTTCTCATCGGCTATGTTTTTACCGTGGCGGCCTCGTTTCTCGTTCCGGGAAGCACTGCCACGAATGTGTTCATCGGAGGGTCGGTGTTCCTTGCCTTCGCATTTCTTTATCCCGACTTTGTGCTCTATATTTTCTTTATTCTTCCGGTCAAAATCAGGTGGCTGGCGCTCATCACCTGGATCGGCTATGGCTGGCAGCTTCTTGCCGGGTCATGGGAAACGCGATACCTGGTCCTGGCCTCTATCGGCAATTTTCTCGTGTTTTTTGGAAGGGATATCCTCTGGAAAATAAAGAGCGGCAGGAGGAAGATGTCATCGCAGGTGCGGGACATCTCAGGGTCAAGGGAGGTTTTCCACCGCTGCACGGTCTGCGGTGTCACCGACCGCTCTGATCCGAACATGGAATTCCGGTACTGTCGTGAATGTGGAGGGTTGGGATACTGCAAAGACCATATCTTCGATCACGAACACGTGAAGAAGTAGCCGCAGTCTGCCCATGCACCCCCGCGTTTTCTATCTTGCGTCAAACGGCTCGCCTACCTCGTCAAATGCCGGTATTTGATCCTGTGCGGCTGGTCGGCCGCGGCGCCGAGGCGTTTTCTGCGGTCAGCCTCGTATTCCGAATAGTCTCCGTCGAACCACACCACCGTGCTGTCTCCCTCAAAGGCCAGAATATGGGTGGCGATGCGGTCCAGGAACCACCGATCATGGCTGATCACCACGGCGCAGCCCGCGAAATTCTCGAGCGCTTCTTCCAGCGCCCGCATGGTGTTCACGTCCAGGTCGTTCGTAGGCTCATCCAGTAACAGCACATTTGCTCCGGACTTGAGCATCAGCGCCAGGTGCACCCGGTTGCGCTCACCGCCCGAGAGCATGCCGACCTTTTTCTGCTGGTCAGTGCCCGCGAAGTTGAATCGCGCGACATAGGCGCGGGAATTCACCGCCTGCTTCCCGAGCTGGATCTGGTCCTGGCCGCCGGAGATCATCTCCCAGATGTTCTTGTTCGGGTCCAGCACATCGCGGCTCTGGTCAATGTAGCCGAGCTTCACGGTCTCGCCGATCCTGATGCTGCCGCTGTCCGGCTTTTCCCGGCCCAGGATCATCCTGAAGAGAGTCGTCTTTCCCGCGCCGTTCGGGCCGATGACGCCCACAATGCCGCCCGGCGGCAGCATGAAGCTCATGTTCTCCACCAGGATATTGTCCCCGTAACCCTTAAAGACGTTCTCCGCTTCGATGACGACCTTGCCGAGCCGCGGCCCGGGCGGAATGTATATCTCAAGCTCTTTGGCGCGCTTCTCGGACTGTTGCGACAGAAGCTCCTCGTACGAGCTGATGCGCGCCTTGGATTTTGCGTGCCTGCCCTTGGGTGACATCCTGATCCATTCGAGCTCCCGTTCCAGCGTCTTCTGGCGGTCGCTCTCGGTCTTTTCCCCCTGTCTCAGCCGCTCCTTCTTCTGTTCAAGCCATGACGTATAGTTCCCTTTCCACGGTATCCCTTCGCCGCGGTCAAGCTCCAGGATCCAGCCTGCCACGTTGTC
>DATDRO010000099.1:0-4028 GCA_035291685.1 Nitrospirota bacterium
GTGTTCCGTGCATTGACACCGGGCCGGCCCTTTGCTAAGGTAACTATCAGGTGCATCCATGATCATTTCACTCATCGCCGCCATGGCGGAGAACCGCGTGATCGGGCGGGGCAATTCCATTCCCTGGAATATCCCGTCCGACCAGAAAAGGTTCCGGGAAATAACGATGGGGCATCCGGTCATCTTCGGGCGGAAGACCTTCGAAGCGATCGGCTGTCCTCTTCCCGGCAGAAAGAACATCGTCCTTACAAGAAATAAGAACTACCGTGCCGAAGGGGCCGTGATCGTACATGATCTTGGTGCCGCCTTCGCCGCGGCCGCGGGTGCCGACGAGGTCTTCATTTGCGGCGGGGGAATGGTCTTTCACGAGACCGTTTCTCTGGCCGACAGTATATACCTTTCCATCATCCATCGGAAATATGAGGGGGACGTGTTTTTCCCTGATATCCCCGGCGACTTCGTTGAGGTCAAGAGGGAAGAAATAGTCAACACGCCGCGTTACAGCTTTATAATATACGAACGGAAGGGCAAATGAAAAATTTCATCTGAAAATCCCCCTTGGTCCCCCTTTGCTAAAGGGGGAATAATGTTCCCCTCTTTGAAGAGGGGTTGGGGGAGATTTCTGAAACCTGCCTTCATTGACACTCTCTTCGATAAAGAGTAATATTCACCCATGCCGAAGTTCAAGATCGTATCCGACTTCAAGCCCACCGGGGACCAGCCGCAGGCCATCGAGAAGCTGACCGAGGGTCTTCTGAAGGGAAGCAGGCACCAGGTCCTTCTCGGCGTCACGGGCTCGGGCAAGACCTTCACCATCGCGAACGTCGTCGAAAGGATCCAGAAGCCCACGCTCGTCATCGCCCACAACAAGACGCTTGCGGCCCAGCTCTACGGCGAGTTCAAGGAGCTCTTCCCGGAGAACGCGGTGGAGTACTTCGTCTCGTACTACGACTACTACCAGCCCGAGGCGTACCTTCCGACCACGGACACCTATATTGATAAGGACTCGTCCATCAACGAGCAGATCGACCGCATGCGCCACGCGGCCACGACAGCGCTCTTTGAGCGGAACGATGTGATCGTCGTGGCCTCGGTCTCGTGCATCTACGGCCTCGGTTCGCCGGAGGCGTACCACGGGATGCTCCTGTTCCTGGAACAGGGGCAGCGCATCGAGCGGGACGCGATCCTGCGGAAGCTCGTGGACATCCAGTACTCCCGGAACGACTACGATTTTCAGCGGGGGACCTTCCGCGTGCACGGCGACGTGGTCGAGATTTTCCCGGCGTCATACGAGAACACGGCCGTTCGCGTGGAGCTGTTCGGCGATGACATCGAGTCCATCTCCGAGTTCGATCCGCTCCTCGGCAGCGTGATCCGGAAGCTCCCGAAGATCGCCATCTACCCCGGCAGCCACTATGTTATCCCCGATGCGAGGATGAAGGCCGCCATCGACGGCATCCATGACGAGCTCAGAGAACAGATACAGTCCTTTCGCCGGGCAAACAAGCTTATCGAGGCGCAGCGCATAGAACAGCGGACCATGTTCGACCTCGAGATGATCCGGGAGATGGGCTACTGCCACGGCATCGAGAACTATTCCCGCCACCTCTCGGGCAGGCACCCCGGCGAGCCGCCGCCCACGCTGCTTGATTACTTTCCAAAAGACTACCTCTTGTTCGTGGACGAATCCCACGCCACGATCCCGCAGGTCGGCGGCATGTACAGCGGCGACCGGTCGAGGAAGACAACGCTCGTGGAGTACGGCTTCAGACTGCCGTCAGCGCTCGACAATCGGCCGCTCAATTTTGAGGAGTTCGAAGCACGGGTGAACCAGACCGTGTATGTCTCTGCCACGCCCTCGGATTTCGAGGTGGAAAAATCCGCCGGAAGGATCATCGAGCAGGTCATTCGGCCCACAGGCCTCACGGACCCGAAGATCAGCATCAGGCCGGTCAAGGGGCAGGTGGACGACCTGCTCTCGCAGATCCGCAAGCGCGCCGAGGCAGGAGAACGCGTGCTTGTTACCACCCTCACGAAGAGGATGGCCGAAGACCTGACCGAGCATTACAAGGAACTGAACGTGAAGGTGGCGTATCTGCATTCCGACATCGATACGCTCGAACGGGTGGACATCATCCGCGACCTGCGCATGGGCAAGTACGACGTTCTCATCGGCATCAACCTTCTGCGCGAAGGGCTCGATATCCCCGAGGTCTCGCTCGTGGCCATCCTCGATGCGGACAAGGAAGGGTTCCTGCGCTCAGCGCGCTCGCTCATCCAGACCATGGGCCGGGCGGCGCGGAACGTGAACGGCGAGGTGATCCTCTACGCCGAGGTCATGACCGATTCCATGCGGAACGCCATTGCCGAGACGAACCGGAGGCGCACGGTGCAGGAAGAGTATAACAAGAAGAACAACATCACTCCGCAGTCCATCAGGAAGAACATTCAGGCCGCTCTCCGCACGGTGTATGAGGAAGATTACTTCACGGTCCCGATCGCGGCAGAGGAAGAAGCGGAGTATCTCTCCACGGCGGACATTCCCAAACTCATCGGTCATCTTGAAAAAGAGATGCGCGCCGCGGCAAAGGAGCAGGATTTCGAGACGGCAGCCGAGCTTCGCGACAGGATCAAGAAGCTTCGGGAGCGGGAGATGGCCGTGGGGGTGAAGGTGGAGTAGGGGCCGTGAGGGGTTTGGCGGAAGGCATAGGGGAGGAAGGAAAAGGGCAGGGAAATTCTGCCGCAGAGCTCTCAGGGCACGCAGAACGCTTTGTTTTCCTGATACTCTAAAGGGCATTGTCAGGAGCAGCGGCCCCAAGGGCCCCGAAAATAGTTCTCACAATTCTCGGAAAATCCTTGCAAATGACGGTGAAAGCGGTATAATATGCCTACAAACCATCAACGGGGTCCGGCTCTCTCGTTTTGGAGCGAGATGTCGTCCGCGCCTCATCATCGGTCACTGACTCCTCCTGCTCTCTCCCTTTTCTCACGTAAAAAGCGACAGCATGCATGGTTGGCGAGCGATGCGGTTTTGCGGACACCGATGACCCGCGCCGAGTCCGCGCCCCCTCTTTGGGCATGCGGCGTGGCCGCAAAGAAGACGTAAACGCGACTGTGCGACATTGACCGGCAGCGCGAACTTGAATAACACAGGAGGCACATCATGGCGAAGAAACTGTATGTCGGAAATTTGTCGTACAACACGCACGAAGAGGATTTGCGGGAGGAGTTCTCGAAGATCGGCGAAGTTTTGTCCGCCACGCTGATCGTTGATCAGGCGAGCGGCAGGTCCAAGGGGTTCGGTTTCGTGGAGATGGCGTCGGATGAGGACGCGGCCAAGGCGATCACCACCCTGAACGGCACATCGTTCATGGAGCGGACGATCACGGTGAACGAGGCCAAACCGAAGACCGAGCGTTCGGGGTCCGGCGGCGGCAGGGGTGATCGCGGCGGCGGTGGAGGAAGATCGTGGAGATAAGGGTCCAGTCCCGGGACATCGAAAAGGCACTACGTACCCTGAAAAAGAAACTCCAGCTCGACGGGCTGTTCGGGGAGCTGAAGAAGCGGCGCTTTTACGAAAAGCCCTCGGTGAAAAAGAAGACGAAGCAGCTGGAAGCGGAGAAGCGAAGGCGGAAGCTCCTTAAGCGCTCGCGAACAGGCGGTTCGGGGCCGAGGCCGGGAAGGTCGTCGCAGTCATCCGCTCCATCGAGCAACCAGGTCAGAACCTGAGGGAACACAACGCCCGAAAAGGTGCATAACATTTGGAGAGCAGCGGGCCGGCCTCGTGTCCGGCCCGTACTCATTTCTCCGGCCCTTATCCGTTCCGCATTGATCTTATCGCGCATCCTGCATCATGAATCTCGAATCCCTGTCCCCGCGTCTCCGTGTCCGGCTGCTTCCCAGCCCCCGTTCCCTGACTCCACCCCCCTGCAAAAAGAGTTCATGCCCCGCGAAAAAGTTTGACTTGTCTGTTACTTCATGGTTTATGGTACACTCCGGGACAGGGGGTGAACATGTACACCATCGGT
>DATDRO010000100.1:0-3008 GCA_035291685.1 Nitrospirota bacterium
GACCGCCGCTCACCTTGCATGCCCGGAGAGTCCAGACCACCGAGAGGATGAATGCCGCCACGCCGATCAGCACATTCTGGGACATCTTTACGATGACGCCCGTGTTCATGGCTTCATCGCTGATCAGCGCGCCTGCCGCCACCACGGAACCGCTCGTGTCAAGGGTCCCGCCGAGCCACGCGCCGGCTACAATATCGGGCATCCCAAGCCACTTGGCGATGATCGGCTGGAGAATCATCATAGGGATGGCGCAGATAAGCACGATGGACGTGACATAGCTGATCTTCTTCGGGTCAGCCTTGATCGCGCCGCCGGTTGCAATGGCCGCTGACACGCCGCAGATCGAGACCGCGCTCGAAAGCACAACGGCGAATTCATCGTCCACCTTCATCTTCTTGGCTATCCAGTACGTAAAGTACCAGACCACTCCCACCACAAGGATTGCCTGGACAAGACCATACCAGCCTTTCTTCATGATCTCTCCGAACAATATCCCGGAGCCGAGGATCACGAGACCCGACTTGATGAAGAACTCGGTCCTCACCGCAGGCTTGAGCCATGCGGGCAGACCGATCACATTGCTGATGAAGAGCCCGATGAACAGGCACCACAGCACATACTCGATGCCGAGATTATTAAGAATAGTATAGTTGCCCGCGAGAAACTGGCCGGCCCAGGCGATGACAAAGACCGCGGGAAAGCCGACGATGATCTTCCCGGCCTTTTCTCCCATGAACGCCAGAGCGATAATGCTGATGATCAGATAGGCAAGGCCGATGAAAATGGCCCACTGGATGTTTTCCGTTGCAAAGACATTCTTCAGCAGATTGCCCGCTTCTCCCTTTACGTCCTTCGCCACTTTGCCGGATTTCTCCTTGAGACCTTCATCTTTCACTGCTTTTGAGGTCTCCTCCATTTTCTTGGCGGCATCGCCGATGCCCTTCCTGTCCATCGCGGCAATGGCCGACTGGAGGGCAACAGCGTCCGCTTGAAGCGCCTTCTCCTTTTTCTCCGCCGCGGCCTTCACCAGGCCTTCAACAGCGGGCGTTGTTTGCGCAATAAATGTCGAGAACTCTTTACTCGTTGTCCATTTGAACTTCGGTGTTTTTACGGTGAGGCCGGCCAGGATGAATGCGATGACAAGAAAACCTACCCAGACAGCAAGCCAGTCTTCTGTTTTCCACAATAGAGATATGCCCTTCGGTTCTTTTTTTGCCATATTGGACCCCCTTGTCTCCTTCCGTTATTTGATGACTGCTTTACACCTTACGCAGGCAAAACACTTCAGGCAAACGGCGAATCCGGCACCTTTCATCACCTCCTCCGAAAACCGACAGCGGGAATCAGCTTGTCAAACAGTGTTTCTAATTATACTATATTTTTTAGCATTTTTTTAGCCGGACAGCGAAATTCCGGCGGATCAATGATATTTTTATCGCCCCTCCCGGTGTAATTGCCTGAAATTTCAATGGATTATTGCGGCAGGGGAAAGATTGTTCGTCAAGATTTTTTTCGTGCAGCCGCGTTCCTCTTGAGAAATTTTTCTTTCTCCACCGCGACAAAAACCACTGTGGAAAGCGCAAGAACCGCAAGAAGCTCGGAACGCGTCAGGGGCTGGGTTTTGGAAACGGGGTTTGATGAATGAACAGATACAACTATGCAAAAATACCGCATTCTCGTAAGGAAAACTTTTTATGGCAGAGCCCTACAAGAGAACCCGCTGCGTTCAGGATTGGCTATTGAGCGCGATCGGCAGTCATAGTGAATAAAGCCTCAAAGCTACTAACTCCTTTTAAGAACGTCGGAATCCGGGTCGGCGATGTTTTATATTTATAGCCCGGCTTGAACTCCAGAACATACTGCCCGGCATCTTTTACGGATATCTCCGTCGTCGTAAAATATGGTTCTCCAGGAAGACCGAAAAATACCGTATGCTTCCCCGCCGCAAGCCGAACTTTCTTATCAAGCACGTACTTCATCCCTTCTCCTGCCTCGGGATCGCGACTGGTCTTTCCATCAACGTATTTCGGGAGCTGGTGTTTTTCCCCCTTCACCTTCCAGAGCACGGCTTGTTCGTCGATATTGATCAGGAAGGGATAGACTTCCTTGCCATGGGCCGATTCCTTTGACTCGCCGATATAATATCCTTCGACATGCGTCTTGATGTTCGCCCTGATCGTCAGGTCCGCATAACCCGCGGGGATCGCCTCCGCTCCCGATATTTCCTGAAAGACATCCGCCCGCTCGCTCTGCGATTTCGCCACGATCATCTTTGCCGCCGCGCCGCATCCGACCAGTGCCAGTCCCAACACCAACACTACTACACCTATGGTAATTTTGTTCCACATGGCGACCTCCTGTTTTTTTAGTCAAGTGCCGTTTTTTTACGAAGCAGTTTTTTCTCTAAATCTCCGGTACAGCGACAGCAGCGCGCCGCCCGCGACAAGGAGCAGCATGCCGAGCGCGATGCGACAATCTGAGGAGGCATGCCGCGATTATAACCGCCCATGCTGTTCCAGCGGCGTGATCCAGAAAATACCGCACCCCGCCAGACCGCAGCCGTCGGCGCGCAACGCCTGTAAGACGTCGTCCACGTCCTCGTCCTTGAGCAGAATGTCCACGCGCACGTGCGGCGTATAGCCGACCACGCGGTCGCGCGCGGAAAGCGTCGGATCGGATTCGTCCTGGGCGCCGTGGCCCTCGACATGAGTGAAGGTAAAACCCGTGACCGACGGCTGACTGCGGAGAAGGTCGGCCAGGTTCTGCCGGCTGTCGGCATGCACTATCAGTGTGAGATTTTTCATAGCGTTTCTCCCTGAGAGCCCTTGATCCGTTGCTCGGCCCGCCCCTCGATCCAGGCGTAGAGCGTGGGCAACAGCACCAGCGTGAGCAGCGTCGAGGTGAACAGCCCGCCGATTACTACCACCGCAAGTGGCCGCTGCAACTCCGAACCTGGGCCGGTCGCCAGCAGCATCGGAACGAGGCCGAGGCTTGCGATAAGCGCCGTC
>DATDRO010000101.1:0-7888 GCA_035291685.1 Nitrospirota bacterium
GTTGTCAAGAGCAAGCGCCCGGTATTGTCCGATATCTTCAAAGGACGCGGTCCGGACCCATTTTTTGCCGTCATATTCAGACCAGACAAGGGACTTATCTTTCTTCCAGAAGAGCGAAAGCCCGTTTCCGGTGCTCACAAGCTGGGTGGAGCATATAGTGGTCAAGGCGCGGTCCGGGAGAGGAACCTGTCTGACATCATGCGTCGTCAGCAGGGCCAGAAAAGGCCTCTCTTTAACGGCGCTGAGCACCCATATTCCTTCTTCACCCACCGCGCCGGCGGGCGCGCTCCCGATCGCCGTGTTTTTCACTTCTTCCCATTTTTCCCCGTCAAACGTCCGGTACAGGCCTTCCGAGAAAAAATACAACCTGTCTTTCACGGGGGAGACGGAAGCAAAGGACGGGATGTCCACGGGACCGGATAACGCCTTGCCGTCGAATGTCTCGAGCGTGGTCTTCTCCGCGGGCGGGTTCTCGCGCGAGGCGCCTTTGAAGTCAACGCGCTTGGAGAGGATGAAGAGCTTGTTGTTTACACCCATGACGTTCTCTGTCCACGAAAAGTCGGGGAAGATTTTGAACATCGTAAATGGCGAAAAAAACATGAGCGCAAACATGAGCACATAGAGGGCCATGAACGCACCGACGCCGAATGCGGCGACGCCGATAGCAAGCCGGATATTTTTCTTTTTTTCCCGTTCAAGATCGAGCGATTGTTCCATGAAGCAAGCTCCTTTTCGCGCCTGAGGTGATGTTATCTTTGCGGGCGCGTACTTTTAAAAATACCGCCTGACATTGTGTAGATTATAACATAGTTGTTTCCGCCAGGGCACGCTAAAAAGGGGTCCCGGCGCTCTCCATTACAATGACTCTTGACACAGCGGCGCTGATAGTCTATCTTACCGGTAAAAAGGTTTTGGAGGTGTGCTGCGAATATGGATGACAACAATCAGTCAACAGACAACGACCAGGGCGAGGAGAGCTTTGCGGAGCTGCTTGAGAAGAGCTTCAAAAAACAGGGTCGGCTGGATCCGGGGCAAATGGTCGAGGCGATGATCGTGAAGATCACCTCGGAATGGATATTCCTCGATCTCGGCGGCAAGGGTGAGGGGTATCTGGACAGGAAGGAGATGCTCGATGCGGAAGGGAACCTGAGCGTCAAGGAAGGTGACAGGATTCGCGCCTTCTTTCTGTCTGCCGAGAACAACGAGATGCATTTTACCACCAAGATCGGCTCCGGTCCCGCGGGCCATACCCAGCTCGAAGACGCCTGGAGAAACGGCATCCCGGTGGAAGGCACGGTGACAAAGGAAGTGAAAGGCGGGTTCGAGGTCAAGATCGCGGGCAGCGCGCGCGCCTTTTGCCCTTTTTCCCAGATGGGTATCCGGCGGGAGGAATCGAAGGCCGACGTTATCGGCAAGTCTCTGTCCTTCAAGATCACCGAGTACAGTGAAAAGGGCCGGAACATGGTACTCTCCCGGAGAGCCATTGTTGACGAAGAACAGCGAAAGAGAAAGCAGGAGTGGAAAGAGACGCTGAAGGAGGGAATGAAGATACGGGGCACCGTGACTTCCCTTCAGGGTTTCGGCGCCTTCGTGGACATCGGCGGACTGGAGGGCCTGATCCCGATAGCCGAGATCGCCTGGGGCAGGACCGAGAACATCCGCGACGTCCTCTCCGTGGGCCGGGAAGTGGAGGTTATCGTCAAGAAGCTGGACTGGGAAAAGGGACGGGTCTCCTTCAGCCTGAAGGACACGCTGCCTGATCCATGGGAACGCGTTGCGAGGGACTGCCCTGTCGGCTCCTATCATAGTGGAAAGGTCGCCCGGCTTGCGCCCTTCGGCGCATTCGTCACCCTGGGGGTGGGAGTGGACGGTCTTATTCATATTTCGAAGCTGGGCGCGGGCAGGAGGATCAATCACCCGCGCGAGGTGCTCAAGGAAGGACAGGCCATCGAGGTAAAAGTGGAAGCCGTTGAACCGGAGAACAGAAAGCTCTCGCTCTCCCTTGCTGAGATCAGTCGCGAAGAGGAAGAAGCGGCTGATACCCTGAAGGATTATCAACAGCAGGCGGCGGAACCCCGGAATATGGGGACCCTTGGAGATCTGCTGAAGGAAAAGGCGGAGAAAAAGGGGCAGTGATACGGATGTGGAGACACGGAGACGGAAAAGCGGCGCAATAGTCAACGCAAAGCAGGTTGCCGATGGCAGACGATAAAAAGGGGAGTGAAAAACAAAAACGGATCATTCTGGTGGCATTCAGCGACTCGAACGAGCGCAATTTTACCAGTATGCTGCTTCAGCAGTTTGGATATCACATCTGCACGGTAAGCGAAGGCAAGGAAGCGGCGGAGTTCGTGTCCGTATTGCTGCCTGCCCTCGTTATCGCTGATGAGACCCTGGCGTGCTCGGGGGATTTTGACCTTCTGAAAAACATGAAGGAAAGCCCCCGGACCGCAGCGGTCCAGGTCATTCTTGTATCATCGTTCTCCGACCCGAGCAGGGCACAGCGGTACCGTGATGCCGGGTATGCGAATGTGCTCCGGAAGCCGCTCAGCTCCGAGGTGCTCTACCATGCGGTGCAGGGAGCGATCGAGCAGAATCCGCGCCGGAGCATCCGTATCGCTGCGTATCTGACGGTCGACCTTGGAGGAAATACGGCGGGTTTTGCCAAATATCCCACGGTCCTCTCCGAGAACGGGATGTTCGTGAGGACGACCGAAACGCAGCCGGTCAACACGGTGCTTCCTCTGAGCCTTGTGATCAAGGACAAAACGATCGAACTTGATGCGGTTGTTCTGTACAGTTACGGATTCGGCGATTATCCGTTCAAGGAGCCGGGCATGGGGTTGAATTTTACGAAGGTCAGCCCGGAGGACAGAGGGCTGATCAAGATGTTCATTCAGGAACAGATAGAGAAAGACATCCGGAAGAAACCGTGAAGCGGATGAGGGACGAGAGACGAGGAGCGAGAGATGTGGGATGAAGGACGAGGGATGAAGGACGATGCACGATGAACGAAAGGGGCCGGCCAGGCCGAGAACGGTAACCGTTCTTGAAGAAGAGAGAACGCACATTCCTCTGTATAAGGTGTTGATCCATAATGACGATGTGAATACCATGGAGCACGTCGTTGGCGCTCTGATGGAGGTGTTTAAGCTGAAACGGCAGGCGTGCGAGCGGATCATGCTGGAGGCCCATGATAAGGGTCTGGCGCTTTGCACGGTAGAGCCTTTTGAGAAGGCAGAGTTCCACCGGGACCAGCTGCAATCATTCTCCCTGTTCGCAACGATCGAGCCGGAGTGACGAGGGACGAGGTCGCGGGACGAGAGACGAAAGACGAGAGAGGCAAATATCAACTCGGGGGAAAGCCGATGGTCCTTTGTTAAATGACGAATGGCAAACGACGGGAAGATAAATGACAAGCAAACGCGCACTATTCTGGTGGCGATCGGAGACGCGTACGAGCGCAATTATGCGAGCATGCTGCTTCAGCGGTTCGGCTATCACGTATATGCGGTGCACACGGCGGGGGAAGCGGCAAGGTTCGTGTCCGAGGCATTGCCCGGACTTGTCGTCGCTGAAGCCGACCTGGCGCGCTCGGGAAGATCCGGCCTTCTCGGGACCATGAAGCAGGTTCCGGGAGCGGCCGCGGTTCCGGTCATTCTCGTGTCGATGTCCCTGGACCCGGGGGCGGTGCAGCAGTGCCAGGAAGCCGGGTATGCGGAGGTGCTCTCCGTTCCGCTGAACGCGGAGAAGCTTTACCAGGCGGTGCAGAAGGCGATCGAGCCATATCCCCGCCAGAATATCCGGGTCGCCGTGTATCTGAAGGCGGACCTGGGAGGCAGCCACGCCGGTCTTGCCCAATACGCCACGGTCCTCTCCGAGAACGGGATGTTTGTGAGAACAACGGTGACGAAGCCGGTCAATACGCGGCTTCCGGTGAGCCTGGTGATCAGGGACAGGACGATCAAGGCCGAAGCGGTTGTTCTGTACAGCCACGGTTTTGACGATTATCCTCTGAAGGAACTGGGGATGGGAATGAGTTTTGTGAAGATCAGCTCTGAGGACCGGTCGCTGATCAGGTCATTTATCAAAGATGAGATCGAGAAGGGTCTCGAAAAGAGATGGTAAGCAGGACGGCATTGATTACGATGAGTCGGGTCCGGTCTGTCGAGATCTTGTTTCGACAAAATCCGCAAGCGCGCGTTTGGCCTCGGGAGTGAGGCGGGTGAACCTGATCCCGTACTGATGAGGGCCGGAACCGTATCCCTGTCTGATGTTTCTCATGACCTCCGCGGTCGTCTGTATCCGCATCCCCGCCGGGAGAAAGAACGAGCACGCTATGATGTCGCCTTTCGCGAGAAGCTGGTCCGTTTCAATGAGCATGCCTGAGGCGCTGATATTTTCCGAGCGGCAGAAGAACGATGTGTTCCCGATGGTTCCGTCAACGGATACATTCAGGAGTATCCTGAATGAAGCGCGCGAGGAAATATCCAGCAGTTGATGGGCCTTCTCCAGGAGTATCGCGGGATCCATGGGTCTCGTCATGATCGCATTTGCTTTGCACCGTTCGCTGGCCTCGATATCCGCCCGTATTTTCGAGCATATGATGATTACGGAGACCCTGGACAGGTCCTTATCTTCCCTGACAACGGAGCAGAACCGCTCAGTGCTCATCTCCTGCGCTGTGAAATGATTAATGATAAGATTCACTTTTTCTTCGCGATGAATGTCCAGCGCCTCTTCATTGGTCTCTGCCGTAAATACCCGCAAGTCCGACCTGTTGAGAAAGCTTTGTTGCTGCACGAGCAAGGTTATAATATCGGGGGCGAGAAGTACCTTTTTCATGGTTCACCTGCGGGTGTCCGAATCCCACAATGGAAAGGCTTTAATCCCCCAGCCGTGAAGGGTCCGGAATATGTGGTATGGCTTAAAAGTTAGTATAGCATAAAAAAACGGGAGACCGAGAAACTGATACAAGCGGGCGAAGGAAGAAAGAAGAAGGAGGAAAAGGAAAGGCGGCTACGGCGAGGCATTTTTTTTGACGAACTCTTCCACGGCGCGCCTCGCCTCCGGGTCGATCCGGGTGAACTTGACCCCGTACAGGGTGGGAGCGAATCCGCGCGACTGCTTGATGATTCTGATGACCTCTGCCGTGACGATGATCTGTGCCGAGGCAGGAAGAAAGAAGGAGCAGGTTATACTGTCTCCCATGGTTAAGTCCCGCTCCGCCTCAATAAGCATGCCCGTGGCGCTGATATTTACGGAGTGGCAGAAGAACGATAAAGCGTCGATCGTTCCCTCGACCGTAACTTTCAGGAGGACCCGTAATGCCGCCCTCAATGAAATACCGAGAAGCTCCTGCGCAGTCTCCAGGAGAACCTCCGTATCGAACGGCCTGGTCAGGACGGAGTCAGCCTTGCACTTTGAGCTTTCTTCGATCTCGGACCGGATATTCGCGCAGATGATGATGAGCAAAACCTTGGACAGTTCAGGGTTTGTTCTGATCAGGGAGCAGAACTGCCGGCTGGTCATTCCGAGTCTCTTGAGTTGAGCAATGATGAGATTGACCTTTTCGGCTTGATGGATCATCAGCGCCTCTTCGTTCGAGTCGGCAGTGAATACCCGTACGTCCGCTCTATCGAAAAAGCTTTTTTGTTGCGCGATCGAGGTCTTAATATCGGAAGATACGATTATCTTTATCATGGTCGCCCGGTGCCGTCCGGTTTTTTCAGCGAGGTTGCGGCGAGGACGGAGCACAATGTTGGTTCACTTGAGTTATGCCGCTTTATTGTCAGTATAGCATGTGCGGAGAGAACAAGACAAGGAGAAAGACGAAGGGCTTCCGGAGGCCGATGATTTCACACGGTGGAACGATGAGGCGGACTAATACGCTATCGCGGAAAAACTCATTTGCTGCGCGACATAGTTCTGTGTTTCCGCTATCTCGCGGGCAAAATCCTGTTCACACAGCGACATGCTTATGCTGATATAGAAAGCGATCAGTTGAATGGCCTGCTCTTTGGGGGGCGCCGGTATCCCGTAAGCTCCGAGAAATTTTTCAGCAAGCTCCGCCATCTGTTCTGAAACAAGATTGAGGGCAGTTCCCTCATCCTGCAACAAAGCCTGCCCGTAGAGGACCGTCGTTTTTCTGAATTCCCTTTCAGCTGCGGTGATCGCCTTCGCGGCGTCAGCGGGGCTCCCGAAGTAGGGCGCGAGGTCCGCGCTGTAGGCCCTTACGAGAAGATAGGGGAACTCACGGCTCCGGCGGAGCGCGGAAGTAATCATCTTATCTCCGATCGAGGGGTCAAGCCTTTTTACGAGCAGATCCACACCGCTTTCCACGAAATTATGATACATCTCCAGGGCCACGTCGGGCGGGATCCCCAGGTCGGACGGCAGGGGCGCCAGGGTCGACAGTTCTTTCGCTTTCGCGATCACGTATCCTTCGGTCATGCCGTAGGTCATGCCCGCATGATGCGCTGTTGAATCCGCCCCCCACGAGTCATTGTGACTCACAAACCCGTACGCGAGCGCTTTCGCGGTCCCGGACTTTGCCTGTTCCCATACTTTCTGGAACTGGTAGTGCGTCTGCATGTAGAGATCTTTCTGAAAAGGAGCTTCGAAGAGGTAGTTGAAGATATCGGGAGACATCGCGCCGTACATCTCGTTCAGGTTCCTCAGCCCCTTCTTTTTCATGATCTGATCATCAATGAAAGCGTGAGTTGCAGATCCCCAGGAGAAGGCCGTTGAGGAAAAGAAAAACAGAGAGAGAAATAATGCGCCGATTAGTGCATAGATCTTTTTCATTTTTACTGCTCCCGATCTTTGTGCATCATGAGAAGAGCCTTTTTTGCATGATACAGATGTTTTAAAACGAAAGGAATTTATCTATATATATTTATATATAAAGTATCACTTATCCTGTTTGTTGTCAAGCTTTGATTCCAAATAATAACGTGATATTTCAGTATATTTCCTTATTTCGATTCAAGTGATTCCCTCTCTCCAACGCGGTGTATCTTCATCATATTGGTGCTCCCGGCAACGCCGATGGGCACGCCCGCGGTGATCACGATCAGGTCTCTCGGCTTGACAAGCTTCCTTTTGAGCATGGCGTGTTCCACGGTCGCTATCATATCGTCCGTTGTGCGTTTGGTCGTAAGGACGATCGGTGTCACGCCCCAGTAGAGCGAGATCCTTCTCGCGACGTTCTCAAACGGCGTGGCCGAGATGATGGACACCGTGGGCCGGTGTTTTGAGACGAGGAGCGCTGTTGTTCCCGACTGGGTGAAGGCGACGATCGCCTCAGCCCGCTGCTCTTCGGCCGCCCGGCAGGCCGCATGCGCCACGCTTTCCCCGACGCCGGATATGTGCCTGTCAGGCGGCAGCGGGGACAGGGATGTCTCCGTCTCCACGGCGATCCTGGCCATGACCTCCACGGCCTGGACAGGGTATTTGCCCACGGCGGTCTCTCCCGAGAGCATGACGCAATCCGTTCCGTCCAGGATGGCGTTCGCCACGTCCGAGGCCTCGGCGCGCGTGGGCCGCGGGTTCTCGATCATGCTCTCGAGCATCTGGGTGGCGGTGATCACCACCCGGCCGGCCGCGCTGGCGGCGGCGATGATCCGCTTCTGGGCGATCGGCACTTCCTCTGGCGACATCTCGACCCCCAGGTCGCCGCGCGCTACCATGACCCCGTCCGCGGTTTCCACGATTTCGTTCAGGTTATCCAGCGCTTCCGGGCGTTCCAGCTTGGCGATCACCGGCGTATCTTTGAGCCCGGGGGCCAGGCGAGCGATCGCCTGCCGCACCTGGTCGACGTCGGCGCGCGAGCGCACGAAAGACATGGCGACTGCGTCGACCTCTTTGGAAAGCCCGAAAGCCAGGT
>DATDRO010000102.1:0-7540 GCA_035291685.1 Nitrospirota bacterium
ACCGGAGAAGACCGGCATTGCAAAAGCTCAAGTGGCTTGAGGCGCAAATGGAGTTCTTCTATTATGCAATGTCCGATAAGGCCAGGAAAATCCGAGACCGCATGGAAAATGAACCCCGTAAGAGATTATGAGCGTAATGAACAAAGATGGCATTGATCCGCGGCATGGCAACATAAGGGAATCTCTAACAAGGTGAAAACCCCTTGAATCATGTAAGGCGTTACATAATTCGGTAATGAGAGTTACAGGGCTGAAAGAAAGCGCTCGCTGAACAGCAGGAAAACAAAGGGTTCCAGCGGGCATGTGCAGGCACCGGGGTTGCATTACTTAATTTCGCGGAGGTGTGAATGATGAAACTTCTCACAAAAATTGCTCTGATATTGATCTTGTCTTTGCTCACCGCGCCTGTTCTGCTGCTCAAAGGCTGCGGCAATACACCGACGTATGGGTCAACTTTGTCAGCGACACAAACTACCGTTTCACTGAGCAGTATTTCCGGGCCTACTTGTTATACGGGGAATTTAATCCTGGTAGATGTAAACCTTAGTCCTTTAAATGGGATGCCGATCCAAGTTTACGGCGCCTTTGCAGCGCCGCGCTATCCTGCCCGCTACCGGTTTTACGACGGCGGTTTTTGTCAAGCTGGTTATGAACGTGACTCCGGCTTTACCGGCTATACTAATCAAAGTGGCGCCTATAAATTTTCGATAGAGATAGCGGCTGTAGCCGGTCAGCCTGCTCGTCCAGATGCAACATGCGGTACTTTGGGTTCTACTGCTTATACTTATCAGATTGCGGCGATTGAAAGTAGCGGAGATGCATCGTCTGTCAGTCAGGCGACACAGACATGTAACGGAGGAGTAACAAACAACATAATTAGTTGGGCACTTGAACCTATCGCGACTGCATATGCTATTATCGGGCGCTCATTCGGCCCCACAATGCAGTTGCTTGCTGTAGTTACCGGGACTTCCACTACCAACTATACTGACACGGGGGCTGTTTCTACTGCAGGTCAACCCCTTGCCCCTACTGTTACCCTGGTGGGTACGGCAGGGACGACGACTGCTTACACATACGCTGTTGTTGCGACAGGCGCGAACGGTATCGCGACTGCTCTATCTGCTGCCCCGTCCACTGCCATAGCTGCGGGGGTTGGACCCCAAACACTGAGCACTACCAATTATAATCGAATTACGTGGTTAGCAGGCGCGCCGGCTGGAACATATTATGGTGTATACCGGAAGATTGGTGGAGGAGCCTGGACTCTGCTTGCTGTGGTTACGGGTCTTGCGTACAATGATACCGGTTCTGCTGCCAATTCAACCCCCAGCACTTTTAGTGATACTGTATTTGCAACGTCCGGTACATCTGCTATTGGTATTAGTCTAACGCTGAACTAAACCCCTCCGTTTTCAAGTAAGATAGTGACGTACAGAGGCGCCCTTTCGGGCGCTTTTGTATTTTGTGACCACTTGGGTGACTGACACTTTGGGGACATCCTATAGTCCCCCTGTCAAGTGCAATTTGATTTTGCTCAACTTTCAACGTGATAACTGCTGGCCTTTTTTCAGGGCGCACGTCGCCCCCGCGTCCAGTGTGCGGACAGCTGCGTTTTCTTCGACGGTTCTCTCACGTAAAGCGAACTTGCTCTCTGAGCGTTATAATTATCCGGCGTGCCGTTGCCGCCAAGCATCCCTTATCCAGATTCTCAAGTTCTATGAGAGGCCCTGTATTGTCCCGCACGAGGTCATGCGCCTCAACGTTGTTGCTCGGGCTATCTGCGTCGAAGAGTTCAGAGCTTGCCCTGAGCTACACGAAAACGCAGTTTTTCAACAACCTGTTAGAGGCTGCCACGGTTTTAACATGTTTTGCGTTGACTTTATCCAGTGGGTTGTGTTATGTTTTTTTAAGGTAACATCCTCAACAAACCCCCGCAATGTGACTGCATGCGCGGCATGACATTCGGGCGATCGGGAGGTGGTGGTATGACCAAGACACTGATAAAAGGCAGCCTGTCGGCGCAGATTGATAAATTGCCGTATGATCTGCAGCTCCGTGTGCTTGATTTTATAAAGACGTTGTCGCCGAAAGGAGTTGAGGGAAAAAGTCTTTTGCGGTTTGAGGGAGCCATCCCGGCGGATGAATTGCGGCTCATATCGAAAGCGATAGAGGACGGCTGCGAACAGGTAGACGCCAATGAGTGGTAGATATCTCCTGGATGCCAATATCATCATCGCCCTTTTTGCTCAGGAAACGGCTGTCCATGAACGGCTTACCACGGCGGAAGAGGTTTTTGTTCCCTGTGTTGCTGTTGGAGAGCTGTATTTCGGCGCATACAAGTCATTGAGGGTACCGGAGAACCTTTCCCGCATAGATGAATTTGCTGTCGACAATCTTGTGCTTTCCTGCACCGCAGACACGGCACGAAAATACGGCGAGATCAAAAACCGGCTGAAGGAGAAAGGGCAACCGATTCCGGAAAACGATATCTGGATTGCAGCAATTGCTCGACAACATGGTCTAACACTGGTCACCCGAGATGCGCATTTCGATGCAGTCGAGAACCTGAAAGTAGAAGTCTGGTGATTTCTCCGAGATACACCTCGGTTCCCGTTACCTTTGAACGCGCCTGAGTTCCTTTGGGCGCATTTGTGTTTTAACGGACAGTTATAACTTCGCTAAACATGCATAGTCTAAGAAAAGCCATCCAACAGTATCTTGACTCGAATGACCTCGATTCCGTGGTTTCCCTCGCGAAGAAAAACAAAAGAGTTCTGACGCTGCTCATACGAAGCGCCTATGACAAGGAGACGCTGGCGGGCTGGCGGGCGATCAAGGCCGTGGGGCTTGCGGCCAGGGAGCTTGTCAAGACCGATCATGAATTCCTGCGCGAAACGGCGAGAAAGCTCCTTTGGTCCCTGTCTGACGAATCCGGCGGCATCGGCTGGTCCGCGCCCGAGCTCCTCGGAGAGATCGTGGCTGCTGACCCACAGAGGTTTTCGGATATCATCCCCCTTATTGCCGGGGTCTATGGTATCGAAGAGGACGTGTTCAGGCCGGGAGTTGTCTACGCCCTCGGCAGGATCGCCGGGGTGTCTCCGGAACTTGTCATGCCTCATAGGGGGATTCTTTTCAGCGCATTGTCCGGGCCGGATCCGTTAGCGAGAGTATACGCGATCAGGGCTGTAAAAAGCATATGGAAGCTTGAGACACAGAAGAACAGGTCAATAATAGATGGCCTCATTAAAGACCTTGCCTCTGATAAACGGGAAGTATTTATATACCATAATTATTGCTTTTCAAGGATTGAAGTGGGTGAAGAATCGGAGATAACTCTCGCAGAACTGATGGAAGTGGGATAGGCAGGCAAGAACAGGCGAAATATAAAATATTATGTCTAATAAATGGTCTCATGAAAGGCCAAGCTTCTGTTCAGCTATAAGCATGCTATATATGCCACAATGACTGCTTTTAAAGGACTTATGTGGGATAAGAATGACATATATGCTGATAGTAGCTACAATAGGTGGGATGCAAGTACAATAATACGCTGTTACAAAATATTTAACCTGATATATACCGCTATTTCCGTCCGCTGAGTATCGCTAATCGCGCAAGTCCACACTAACATTCCAATTGATCTGAAACAGGCATCATCTCCGAGCCTTGTCTATAAGCTTGACAATAACACACTCATATTTTATAATATGCATGTCATTAAATATATGAGGTGCAAATGGCTGCAACGGCTAAAAGAGATTATTACGAAGTCCTGGGAGTTCAACGGGGGGCATCCGAGGCGGAACTAAAAAAGGCCTTCAGAAAGCTGGCGAGAAAGTACCATCCCGACGTGAACCCCGGAGATAAGTCTTCCGAACAAAAGTTCAAGGAACTTAACGAGGCCTATGAGGTCCTCTCTGACGCCAAGAAAAAGCAGCAGTATGACCAATTTGGCCATGCCGCCTTTGAGCAGGGCTTTGGCGCGGGCCCGGGACCGGGATTTGAGGGCTTTGCGCGGCAGGGAGGCTTTGGCGCGGGCCAGGGTCAGGGGTTCGAAGGCTTCGAAGATATCTTCGGGAACATCTTCGGCGGAAGGGCCACGAGACCGCGAGGGCCTCAGCAGGGCGAGGATGTGACCTATGCTGTTGAGATAGACCTTGAAGACGCAATATTCGGCAAATCCCTGCACGTGGACCTTCGCAGGGAAGTGGCGTGTACCATTTGCAAGGGGAACGGTTCCCAGCCGGGGACGTCTCCGCAGACCTGCCCGACCTGCAAGGGCGCCGGCGTTCTGGCCCAGGGCCGGGGGTTCATGCAGTTTTCACAGACATGCCCCGCGTGCCGCGGCGAAGGGACGATCAATCCCAACCCGTGCCGGACCTGCGGCGGGAGCGGCAATATCCCGAAAACCGACAGCATCAACGTGAAAATACCGGCCGGCGTGGACAATGGCTCCAAAGTTCGCGTTTCAGGCATGGGAGGCCCGGGCATCCACGGAGGGCCGCCGGGAGACCTTTACATTATCACGAAGGTAAGGCCGCATTTCTACTTTGAACGCAAGGGAGACAACCTTTATTCCGAGGCGCGTGTGACGGTGAAAGAAGCGGCGCTGGGCGATAAGATCGAGCTCCCCAGTGTCGACGGGATGGTGCGCGTGAGCCTGCCGGCCGGCGTGCAGACGGGCCAGCAGATACGGCTGAAAGGCAAAGGCGTTCCTCACCTTGGCGGCGGGCTCGGCGACCACTATGTAACGATCAAGGTGATGACCCCCACGGGCCTTTCCGAGCGGGGCAGCGAGCTTCTGCGGGAACTCGACCTCATGCAGCCGTCCGACCCGAGGCAGGATGTTACCTTCAGGGGGTTCAGGAAGCGGTGAAGGGCAGAGAGCAGAGAGCAGAGAGCAGAGAGCAGAGAGCAGAGAGCAGAGAGCAGAGAGCAGAGAGCAGAAACACTATGCTCCATGCGCCATGCCCCATGCAAATGGAGTGAACCATGGTAGCACGAAAACAAAGGCTCTACATGATCAGCGTGGTATCCGAGATCCTCGGGATACACCCGCAGACACTGCGGTTGTATGAACGGGAGGGGTTTATCACGCCGAAGCGCAGCGGGGGGAACACGCGGCTTTATTCCGATGAGGACGTTGAAAAGCTCGAGATGGTCCTGCGGCTGACGCGCGAGCTCGGAGTTAACCTCGCGGGCGTGGAGGTGATCCTCTCGATGCGCGAGAAGATGGAGCACATGCAGCGTGAGATGCAGGAAACGATCCGGAACCTTCACGACGAGCTGGCTCGCGAGATACGGAGAAGAGAGGAAACGGAGAAGGCGCTGGTGCCGATCCGGAGAATACGAGTGAGGGGATACGAGTGAGGAAGGATGAGGGAGGAAACACCGAAGGCAAAATGCAGAATGCAAAGTGCAAAATGGAAAATGAAGGAATAAATAATACGGCCGCAGGACATATACCGCAATTGTGCAATTTGCATTTTGAAATGTATTGTTGATCGTCGGAGGTACCTATGGCAAGATTTGACAGATTTACCTTAAAATCCCAGGAGGCGGTGCAGGCGGCGCAGGAAACGGCAAGCAAGCTGCACCATCAGCAAATAGAGGTGGAACACCTGCTGTCCGCGCTCCTTGAACAGACGGACGGGGTGGTGCTGCCGGTCCTGAAAAAACTCGGCGCGGACCCGTCAAGGGTCAAGGCGGATGTCGGCAATGCGCTGAACAATCTGCCGAAGGTCGAGGGGCTGGTGCAGACCTATCTTTCTCCGCGGCTGAACAAACTTTTCGAGCGGGCCGAGCAGGAGGCCGAGCGGCTCAAGGACGAATATATCAGCGCCGAGCACCTTCTGATCGCCGCGGCAGACGGCGACGGAGCGGCACGGGATCTCCTGACGCGCCACGGCGTGACGAAGGACAAAATATTCGCGGTGCTCGTTGACATACGGGGCAGTCAGCGGGTCACGGACCAGAACCCCGAGGACAAGTACCAGGCCCTGACCCGGTACGGCAGGGACCTCACTGATCTGGCGCGTCGCGGCAAGCTTGATCCGGTGATCGGGAGGGACGAGGAGATCCGGCGCGTTGTCCAGGTGCTGTCGAGACGAACCAAGAACAACCCCGTGCTGATCGGCGAGCCGGGCGTGGGCAAGACCGCCATCGCCGAAGGGCTCGCGCAGCGCATCATAAGCGGTGACGTGCCCGAAGGCCTGAAGAACAAGCGTGTTGTGGCGCTCGACATGGGCGCGCTCATTGCCGGCGCGAAATACCGCGGCGAGTTCGAGGACCGGCTCAAGGCCGTCCTCAAGGAAGTGACCGAAGCGAGCGGCGAGGTGGTCCTGTTCATCGACGAGCTCCATACGGTGGTCGGGGCCGGGGCGGCAGAGGGCGCCATGGACGCGTCGAACATGCTCAAGCCCGCTCTTGCGCGCGGCGAGCTTCGCTGCGTCGGGGCCACGACGCTGAACGAATACCGCAAGCACATCGAAAAGGACCCGGCCCTGGAGCGGCGGTTCCAGCCGGTGCTCGTGCGCGAGCCGTCGGTGGAAGATACCGTCTCGATCCTTCGCGGCCTGAAAGAGCGCTATGAGGTGCATCACGGAGTGAAGATCAAGGATTCCGCGCTCGTGAGCGCGGCTGTCCTGTCCCACCGCTATATCGCCGACCGGTTCCTGCCGGACAAGGCGATCGACCTGATCGACGAGGCGGCATCGCGGCTCCGCATGGAGATCGACAGCATGCCGACGGAGCTCGACGAAGTGGAGCGGAGGATCAGGCAGCTCGAGATCGAACGTGAGGCGGTGAAAAAGGAACAGGACAAGGCCTCGAAAGAGCGGCTCACGAAGATCGAAAAGGAGATCGCGGAACTTTCGGAAAAGAGGAGCGGCCTCAGGGCGCAATGGCAGGCGGAGAAGGAAGGCATCCAGAAGATCAGGACGGTCAAAAAGCAGATCGAGCAGGTGAAGATCGACGCGGACAAGGCCGAGCGGGATGGGGATCTGGGCCGCGCCGCGGAGCTCCGCTACGGAAAGCTCCTTGAACTCCAGAAGCAGCTTGATGCGGACTCAGCAAAGCTCGCCGTGGTCCAATCACAGCAGAAGATACTGAAAGAAGAGGTGGATGAAGAGGACGTTGCCGAGATCGTGTCGAAATGGACCGGCGTCCCCGTGAGCAGGATGCTTGAAGGCGAGGTCCAGAAGCTCCTGCACATGGAGGAACGGCTGCGCCGGCGCGTGGTGGGCCAGGATGAGGCCATATCTGCCGTGTCCGACGCTGTCCGGAGGGCGCGGGCGGGCATCCAGGACCCGAACCGGCCGATCGGCAGCTTCATCTTTCTCGGCCCCACGGGCGTGGGCAAGACCGAACTCGCAAGGGCGCTCGCCGAGTTCCTGTTCGACGATGAACAGGCCATGGTCCGCATCGACATGTCCGAATATCAGGAGCGGCATACGGTCTCGCGCCTGATCGGCGCGCCTCCGGGATACGTGGGCTACGAGGAAGGCGGACAGCTGACCGAGGCTGTGCGGAGGAGGCC
>DATDRO010000103.1:0-6383 GCA_035291685.1 Nitrospirota bacterium
CGCCCCGGTCACGGGAAGCAGGATGATCTGCCTCTTGAGCCTTTCGGGTTCATCGAGGATAACGGCCGCCGCCTTGCTCAATTCCGACGGGGTTGTGCCGCCGGTCGGGAGGATGATCATCGAAACAGAAGATTCATCGGCAGCTTTCAATATTTCCTCGTCAGGGTAGCCGGAGCGGATCATTTCTGAGGCCCGTATTCCCTGCGCGGTCAATGCTGCCTGGAGTCTTCTTGCCTTCGCAATGGTTTCTTTTTTCAGCTTATCAAGCTCCTTCTTTTCCCCCGTGCTATAGAGGTGAATGGGAACGAGGCCCAGGATCATAACCTGAGATCCCGTTGCTTTCGCCTCCCCTATGATGTGGTCCATGGTTGCGAGCGGGCCATCCGTGTTATCCACGGGGACAAGTATGGTGCCGGGGATGATGTAAACGGGGGATGTTGCTGTTTTGGTTATGGCCTTGTAACGCGGTGTTATAAGGACCAGGTCGACATGTTCATCCGCGGCATATCGCACTATTATTTCTTCGGGATCGCCCTCTTCCGATATGATGCGCACCTGGACGCCGCTGCCTGATTTCTCGATGATTTTTTTCGCTTCTTCGAGATGTCGCCGAGACTCGCCCCGGGCGGTTTCCAATGCCCTGGGGCCTGCATCATAATCAACAAAGAGGCTGCTCTGGAACACATGAAGGACCAGGACCTCACCGCCCTTTCCCCGAACTTTTTGAAGCCCATATTCCAAGGCAACCTTTGACTGAAGGGTACCGTCATATGCAGCCAGGATTTTCATTATTGATACCTCCCTACGTTTATTTGCTTCACGATTATATAAGCATTATGTATGCCAGATAAATTTATGTATTTTTTCAAATAATTAATAGACATAATGCAGTAATTTTACTGCAAGAAAGTATGCAAGTATTTACTGCGGAGGCGGTCCCTTAGATGGACAAAGATTCATGCAACAATAAATTAAACATGCAAATATTTATTGCACCATAAAAACATGATTTGTCTGTGTTGTTAAGCCAAAGCTAAATATGTTTGCAAAAAAGCGCCCCATATAATTGCACCATGAAAACAATATGCATATTTTATGCATATATATCAGCGTGTTTTAATATGGCATATTCATTGCTCTTATAAAAGTAATGTTGATTTTAACCGGTATTTTTTAAATTTAGGAGGATGCCATGTTTCTTAAAAAATTGGAGGCTCTCTGGGTTGCGATAACATTTGCCGAGGCAGGGGAATACGACGATGCGTTGACAGAGATAATGAAAACTGAAGGGCAGGAGCTTCAATACCCGGTCATCCAGCCGGTTTCATAAGCCTTATAAAACACGGAGGGTGGAATAATGCATAACGATCTGCTCATCGGTTTGAGAAATATACTGCTGATTCAGATAATGATCATGTCTTTTTTCTTTTTTCAGGACCCGTCTCTGTGCGTTCCCCGATCTCTTCTGAAAGGGTTGGCAGCGTATAAGTCGTGGAAGTCGAGAAGGAGAAACGGAGAGACGGTCGAAACGTCCAAGCAATTCTGCGAGATCGACATGTCAAAGTTCAAGTAGGACGCTTCCTGTCTCAGTTGAATCGTGATACTGCATAGAGAAGATAGATAAGAATGGCCATGGGGGCAAAACTCACGACGTAGGAAGCCACGGTCCCGACAAAGTCACGGAAAGCGGCCCCTCTTCCCTCGATGCCCGGAAAAAGCAAGGCAGCGACGAATAGCATTTGAAGCGCCACCACATTTCCCCATTGCAGAGTAAAAGTATGTTCCATTTCAGTTCTCCCGCTTTGCTGAAGCCCGCTGCTCCGCCTGTAGACGAAGCAGCGGGTCCTTGTTTTTTATGCCGCTTTTGATCCGGCCGGTACCGCTAAGACCGAAAGTTTCAACTTCTTTGCCGCATCAAAGACCTCTGATTCGCTGGTCTCGCGGGCCTCTCTGCTCAATATCTTCTTATACTTCCTGATGATGTTCTTATATTTCGGGGGACAGAGCATGATGTCCACATTTTCGGCCTTCGCATAGCTGATCACTTCTTCTTCAGGATTGCCCTCTCCCAGCACCAGGCTTGTCTTTAAACCCTTACCCTTTTCGCGGATGATACTCCTTGCCTGTTCTACAAAACGTGACGACTCCGCGCGAGCCATGGTTTCTGCGTTCGGGGTCGCGTCATAATCAATGAACATGTCCGTATTGAACACGTTAAGGACCAGCAGCTCGCCGTTCTTTTCCCGGGCCTTTTCCATACCGTACACCAGAGCTTCCTTTGACTGCAGCGTTCCATCATATGCGACTAATATCTTCATGGTAAATCCTCCTTTGGATTTTGAATGCAATTTGATTTGTTATATAGCAGGATGTATGCCAAAATAATTATGATTTAATTTCAATTCGTTATCGGCTACCACGCAGTATTTTAACTGCATAAGGCCATGCAAATTATTACTGCGGGAGTTACGGAAAAGAGGATGAATAACCTGGAGATGTGGTCAGGGACATTATGTCTATTTCGGACTTGTTAGATCAACCCGCTTCGCTCGGTCGCCGTGTGCTTTGACAGTTGAGAATATTCCGCGCACCATCCATCAGCCGGCAGAGTTTACCGAGATTTACACGGCACGCTCACAGCGACTCTCACTCCGGGGCCGACCTGCTTCAGCGGTGGCTTGCAGGTTTCAACTTTGATGCGAAAGAACATACATTATTGATTCACGGGATTGGGAGCGATGCTACTGAGCAGCGGAAATGGAAGAGAGGTCGATCCCGAGGAGACGTATTTTCTGTTGGAGGTTCTGGCGGTGGATATTGAGAAGGCGCGAGGCTTCCGATATATTGCCTCCTGATTCGATGAGGGCGGCGATGATGATCCCCCGTTCGAACTGGGCCTTTGCGCCTTTGAGCGGCATGATGGGTATCTTTTGGGCATCGAGTCCCAGTTTCTTGTCTTCCAGGATATATTTCGGCAGGTCATCCCGCTGGATGACGGGGCCCGAGGTAAAAGCCACCGCGTATTCGATGGAATTTTCAAGCTCTCTCACGTTTCCCGGGAAGTGATAATTGATCAATGCCTGCATCGCTTCCTTGGATATGCCGCTGATATTTTTTTCGGCCGCTTTTGTCCGATGTTTTTCGATAAAATGATTGATGAGGAGCGGGACATCCTCTTTTCGCCTGCGGAGAGGCGGCAGTTCTATGGGGATCACGTTCAGCCGGTAGAACAGGTCTTCCCTGAAGCTTTTCTCCGCGATTGCTTTCTTGAGGTCCTTGTTCGTTGCCGCGATGACGCGCACACTGACCCGCCGGGGCTGGGCGTCGCCGACACGGAGAAAATCACCGTCCTGTAATACGCGCAGGAGCTTTACCTGGAGGGAAGGTGAAAGCTCGCCGATCTCGTCAAGGAAGAGCGACCCTTTATCAGCCTCTTCCAGCAGCCCTCTCTTGTCGGCGACCGCGCCGGTGAACGAGCCCCTGGCGTGGCCGAAGAGTTCCGACTCGATGAGGCCTTCCGGGATCGCACCGCAGTTGACGGTGACGAACTTTCTTCTCGCCCTCACGCTGTTGCTGTGGATCGCACGCGCCACGAGTTCCTTCCCGGTCCCGCTTTCTCCCGTGATGAGCACGCTGCTCTCGCTTGACGCCGCATGCCGCATGACCCGAAAGACCTCGTGCATCTCGGGGCTGTTGCCGATGATGCTCCGGAACGAGTAGCGCGCCTCGATCTGCGTCCGGAGCGCCATATTCTCGCGCTCGAGCCTCTTCTTTTCGAGCGCCCTGCGGACCGGGATCCTGACTTCATCAGGCGTGAAGGGCTTCGGGACATAGTCGTACATCCCTTTCTTGATGGCATCGACTGCCGAAGGGATGGTGCCGAACGCGGTGATGATGATAAAGACGCTGTCCGGAGATATTTCCTTTACGTGGTCGTAGAATTCGAGCCCGTCCATCTGGGGCATTTTGAGGTCCGATATGATGAGGTCGTAGGTGTTCTTCCGGATGTCTTCGACGGCGGCCACGCTGCTCGTTGTGGTAACGACCTCGATCCCCTGGGTTTCAAGGATCGCCTTTACGGCCTCGCATACGCTTGCTTCATCGTCGACGACAAGTGCTCTGAATTTATCCATACTATTCCCTTTACGCCCCTCAACTTTTCATCTTTCCGACTTCTTAGCCGCTCACCCTGTCATCTGAGCGCCATACTTATCGGCAGCCTCACAATGAATGTCGTACCCTTTCCGACCGTGCTCATGACCGCAATATCACCGTCATGCTTTTTAATGATACCATAACTTACCGCGAGGCCGAGCCCCGTTCCCTTCGAAGAGTCCTTTGTGGTAAAGAAGGGGTCAAAGATCTTGTTCAAGTGCTGCTCGGGGATGCCCCGGCCGGAATCGCAGAAGATGATCTCGACGAACCGCTCCTTTGCCCTTGTCGAGATCTCGATGGTTCCGGGCGGTGTGATCGCGTGGATGGCGTTCAGGGCCATATTAAGCACCACCTGTCCGATCTGAGCGGGGTCAGCATGGATATCCGGAAGGTTCTTCGCAAGGTCCACCTTGAGACTGATGTCTTTGAAGGCCTCCTGGGCGATGAGGGAGTCAATGATCTCACCAACGGGCTGGTTGATGTTTATCATCACAGGTTTTATGCTGACTTCCCTTCCGAAGTTCAGGAGCTGGCGGACGATATTCCGCGCGCGCTCCGTTTCGCGCACCATCATTCTTAACGTCTTACAACGGGGGTCGTCCTTGGGGCACTGCTCGAGAATGAGATGGGAAAAGGTCAGCACGGAAGTGAGCGGATTGTTTATCTCGTGCGCAATGCCGGCGGCGAGTTTTCCAATGGCTGCCAGTTTTTCCGCTTCCACGAGCTGCGCCTGTTTTTCCCGGAGTTTTGTGATGGCGAGCTCCAGAGACCCGAGGGCGTTCTTCAGCTTGTCCTCCATCTGGTTGAATGCGATCTCGAGAGAGGCGAGTTCATCTTTCCCCTTTACCTCGATGGTCTCCGAAAAATCCCCCTCGGCTATTTTCTTCGCGATCTTTTCGAGCGTCCGAATCGGCGTGGCAATGCTCGTGGCAAGCTTGACATTTATGACGGTGCCGAGAGTAATGATCAGCAACAGCGCGAAGAGGAGGAGATTGATGGAGGTCGTGATCGTTGTGCTGATCTTGAACCGCTCCTTTTTCGAGAGGTTCTGGGTAAAGGTCTGGATCTCCCGGGCGGTCACGCGCATTTTTTCTTCGGCGCTTTTCGCGTAAGAATTTTTCGCGATCGCCGTGATCAGGCGTTCATAGGCGGCCATCGCCCGCTTCATCATCGCGAAGTCGTCGCTCCCGATCTCGATGATGATTTCCGATTTGATGTTGTCTATGTCCTTGTTCAGGATCCCGAGATACTTTCTGAGCTCGCTTAAGTTTTCCCGGTCCCGGTACAGGAGGAAATTCTTCTCATACCTTCGTACTTCGAGGATGGTATTCGTTATGTCGTCAGCGGTCTCGACAAGGGTCAACCTCGCACCGATGGTCCGGAGTTCCTTGTACGCAAAAAAACCAAGGATGGCGGCAAGGAGGATGTACAACCCGAAACCGAAAAGCAGTTTATCCCGTATTTTCATGTTCGGCCATTATAGCCCACAGATGAAGAAAAGTGAAGATTTTTATGACTGCTCAGGTCTGCCATAAGCGAATGGCTGACCTGAGTAGTTACAGATTATTAAAACAAAATAACCGCTTTCAAAAAGAGGTCAGGACCGGGAGCTTTAACAACCTCTCGGCCCTGACCCCCAAAAGTCTTCAACGGCGGCTAAGACCAGCAGGGTTCCTTGACCACGTAGACGCAGCACGAGCTGTGCCGCACGACATTTGCCGCCACGCCTCCCAGGAAGAACCGCGTTGTCGCTCCCATGCCCTTGCTCCCGATAACGATGAGATCGATCTTCTCCCTGTCCGCGAAGTTGACGATCTCGTGGGCCGCGGACGCCGCGGTGGAGAGGACCGTATTCACCTTCGTCACGCCTCGTGACTTCGAGAGCTCTACGGCCTTCTTGAGGACATCCTCTCCGCGCCGCTTCATGCTTTCAAGCAGGCGGTCCCGTTCCGAGGGAGAGAGTTCGAGATCAATATCGGCCACCGAGGGAATGATCGTTATGATCGTGGTCTCGGCGTTCTTTGCTTTTGCGAAGTGCGCCGCGACCTTAATGCCTTCCAGCGAATATTTTGATCCATCAACCGGCACCAGTACCTTCATGTCGCCTCCTATACCTCTTTTTTAACTTTCGCCTTCTTCATGGTAAGCCCGATCCCGTCAAACATATAGAAGATGGCGAACCCCCACCACATGGTGTAGATCACGTAGAACACGAGCAGCCCCGTCAT
>DATDRO010000104.1:0-9581 GCA_035291685.1 Nitrospirota bacterium
CGAGGGCGAAGAGTTCGGGGTGCATAAGGGCCTGGACGTCATCAAAGGACGCGTAGTACGATTCAATAGTCAGGATTCAAGATTCAAGGACCTGAAGGTCCCTCACATGGGCTGGAACACGGTGACGATCAAGCGGCGTCCGCCCGCGCTCAAAGATATTCCGGACGACAGTCATTTTTACTTTGTGCACTCATATTACGTGGTGCCCGAGGACAAAGGGGTGGTCTCGACCACGACTTCCTACGGCATGGAGTTCGTCTCAAGCGTGTGGAAAGACAACATCTTCGCGGTGCAGTTCCACCCGGAGAAAAGCCAGGCGCTCGGGCTGTCGATCCTGAAGCGGTTCGGAGAACAAAAATCTTAATACTTACCACAGAGGACACTGAGGAAAATAAAAACTGTGAACACCGATTTACACTGATATACCTATGATCTTTTAAAATTTCAATCAGGCTATTAGTCTCTATCATAGACCAATCAGATTCTTCAGTGTCTGAATTTTCTCTGTGACCTCTGTGGTTAATGCTTTTGAGGCTTATCATGTTAATCATTCCCGCCATAGACTTAAAAGAAGGCAAATGCGTCCGTCTGGAGCAGGGCCTCATGGACAAGGCCACGGTCTACTCCGACGATCCGGCGACGACCGCGAAACACTGGGAAGCGCAGGGCGCCGGACTTCTTCACGTGGTGGATTTGAACGGCGCTTTTGCGGGCGTGCCGAAAAATCTCAAGGCCATAATCTCGATCCGGAGGGCGGTCAGGATGCCGATCGAGGTCGGCGGCGGTATCCGGGACATGGCCACGATACGGACGCTCGTTTCCCACGGCGTGGACCGGATCATCCTCGGCACCGCGGCCATAGAGAACCCCGCCTTTGTGCTGGAAGCGTGCAAGGAGTTCCCTGACCGGATCATTGTCGGCATAGACGCCAAGGACGGCATGGTGGCGATCAAGGGCTGGGCGGAGGTCACGAAGGTGAAAGCCGCCGACCTCGCCCATAAAATGCAGAAATTCGGGGCCATTGCCGTGATCTACACCGACATCCGGCGCGACGGCATGCTTTCCGGTCCGAACATCGAGGCAACGAAGACGCTCGCGGAGGCCCTCGACATCCCGGTCATCGCCTCCGGCGGCGTGCATACGATGAAGGACATTGAGAACCTGCTCGCGATCAGAAGCTCCGGCGTGAGCGGCGTTATCACGGGCAAGGCGATCTACAGCGGATCGCTGAATCTCAAAGAGGCCATAGAATATGTAAAAACTTTCCGCTAAGGATGCGTGTTATAATTAATCCTTGTTTTCACGATTCAACGGCGGTATAATGTGGCCAGAATTCAGGCTAAGCGTGGCAGGAGGGTGAACATGAAAGTCTTGTCTCTCTCGGAGGTCAAGAACAATTTGAGCAAGCTCGTGGACCAGGTTGAAAAGATCCAGGAAGAGATAACGATTACCCGTAACGGCAGGCCGGCGGCGGTGATCGTGAGCCCCGATGAATATGAGGGATGGAAGGAAACAATCGCTATCCGCTCTGACAAGGAGTTTATGCGTGAAATCCATCAGGGCCTGAAAGCACTGAAAAAAAAATCCAGGCTCTTTACCCTTGAAGAGCTTACCGGCCTGAAAGGATAAGGCAGCCTCTTGCCATGATGAAGCTCCCTGGACTGCATACCTCAAAAGAGACTGCCGAGCTCATCCGCTCTCTACACCCTGAACTCAGGAAAAAGATTCATTATGGTCTCCAGAGCATTCGAGAAGATCCCTGCGGCGGCAAACCGCTCCAAAACGAGCTCGAAGGCCTCAGAAGTTTCAGGGTGGGCAAGTTCAGAATTATCTACAGAATAACTGAAAAAAGGGCAATAGAGATCGTTACCGTCGGTCCTCGTCGGACTGTTTATGATGAAACGGTCCGGGCCATCGAAAAGAGCAAAGAGTAATCATGTTAACCAAACGAATCATACCCTGCCTCGACGTGAAGGCAGGCCGGGTGGTGAAAGGCGTAAGCTTCGTGAACCTGCGCGACGCGGGCGACCCCGTCGAGGTCGCGAAGATCTACGACGAGCAGGGCGCGGACGAGCTCACCTTTCTCGACATCACCGCCTCGCACGAAGAGCGCGGCATCATCCTCGATGTGGTGCGGCGCACCGCGGAACAGGTCTTTATGCCGCTCACCGTGGGCGGCGGGATCAAGACGCTTGACGACATCCGCAACCTTCTCCTCGCGGGCAGCGACAAGGTCTCGATCAACACCACCGCGGTCCACGATCCGGAATTCATCAAATCCGCCTCAATGCGCTTCGGCAGCCAGTGCATTGTCGTTGCGATCGACGCGAAGCAGGTTGTGGCCCACGATCCTGACTTCAAGCCGCCGCTCACCTGGGCAGGCGACCCAAAATATAAATCTTTATTCCTCAGCAACTCCGAACTCCGAACTCCGCACTCCGAACTCAAATGGGAGGTCTACACCCACGGCGGCAGAAAGCCCATGGGAATAGACGCGGTGGCATGGGCGCGAATGATGGAGGAATACGGCGCGGGAGAGATACTGCTCACCAGCATGGACCAGGACGGCCGGAAGAACGGTTACGACCTTGCCCTCACGCGCGCCGTGGCCGAGGCCGTCTCGATCCCGGTCATCGCCTCAGGCGGCGTGGGAAATCTTGAACACATCTATCGGGGATTGACCGAGGGCAAGGCGGACGCCGCGCTCGCGGCCTCGATCTTCCACTTCCGCGAATACACCATCAGACAGGCCAAGGAATATCTCAGGGAACGGAACGTGCCGGTCAGACTGTAAACCCCGTTGGAGAAATAATTCTCCGCCGGGGCACGCCTTCTCTCGAAACATCTTGAAATCCCGCAAGCTTTGTGAAATAATGGGATCTGGACTCCGGTTGAGATCAGCGCTCTCTAAATGATTATAGGAGGAACCGTGTTCCTGACAATTCTTCTCATCATCCATGTCATCGGCGTCATCATCTGGATCGGCGGCGTGGCGTTTGTGACCACCGTTATCTTTCCCATGATGTACAAGACCGAAGGCTCTCTGGAGAAGGCCCTCCTGTTCCAGCGCGTGGAGCACCGCTTCTCCGGAATGGTCAAATGGCTCCTCGCGATCGTGGGACTGACCGGCTTCATCCTCCTCTCGGCAAAGTACGGTTTCGCGCTTCTGTCCGCGCGGGAGGGCCTCGGTGCTTTGATCATGCTCAGCGCGTGGTCCTTCTATGCGTTGATCCTTCTTTTCGAGCGAAAGATCTTCGCTAAGATATTCGCCAATCCGGAGAAGATCGACATGAACCGGGTGCTCAGGCTGATCAATGGCATGCACTGGGTCATTTTGAGCCTGAGTTTCCTCGCCGTGGCCGCGGGCGTGTGGTTTGGACACCGGGGAAGATAGAACGAAAATTTCCGCTTTCTGGATGGCAGCTCTCTGAGCGATGACCGTTGAGGTGCTGAATGATGATCGAGGCTGTTATTCTGGGCATTGTCCAGGGGGTCACGGAGTTCCTGCCGATCAGTTCGTCCGCCCACCTGGTGCTGGTCCCCTGGATGTTCAAGTGGCAGGGAACGCTGATCGACAGTCTGAACTTTGACGTTGCGCTCCATGCCGGGACCCTGGTGGCTATCCTCGTTTATTTCCGGCGCGACTGGCTTGACCTTCTGAAAAAATTTTTTACGGGCTTCAGGGATGGCACCTGGAAAACCGGTGAAGGCCGGATGGTCTGGTTCATCGTTCTGGCGACGATCCCCGCGGGCGTCCTGGGCATGAAGTTCGAGCACGTGGTGGAGGAAAGTTTCCGCGATCCGCTCCTGATCTCGGCATCGCTCCTCGTGATCAGCTTTGTGATGTGGGCCTCGGACCGCTACTCCAAAAGGGCCGCGGGCCTCGATCACATGACGCTGGGGCATGCTTTGTTCATCGGTTTTGCCCAGGCCCTGGCGCTTGTGCCGGGCGTGTCGCGCTCCGGCATTACAATAAGCGCCGGCCTTATGGCCGGGTACCGGCGCGAGGATGCGGCGCGGTTTTCCTTTCTTCTGTCCACGCCCGTTATTGCAGGCGCCGCCCTGCTGAAGCTCAGCAAGCTTCACCTGGCAAAAGGAGAGGCCCTTCCCTTCGGTCTGGGTGTGGCCTGCTCCACGGTCGTGGGCTACCTGTGCATTAAATTCCTGCTTCGGTATCTTGAGCGACACTCCCTGAATCTCTTTGTGTGGTACCGTCTGGCACTGGTCGTTGTTGTGATCACAATCGGGACAGTGAGGTAAGGGCATGCCGGTCTCTACGGTAAAACATAAACACGGGAACGAGATCCTCGCGCTGATACTTTTTGCGGTCGGTCTCCTCGTGGTTCTGAGTCTCGTTTCCTACAGTGCCACGGACCCCTGTTTCAGCAGCTCCGGAACGGGAAGCGCGGTCAATAACTCCGTCGGCATCATCGGCGCATACCTCTCCGATGTTCTCCTGCACCTCTTCGGCCTCTCGGCTTACTTGTTACCCGCCTTCCTTTTCACGTACGCCACATATCTCATGCGCAGGAAGGAGGCGATACACCCGCACCTGAAAAAGATCGGCGGTCTGGTGCTGTTTGTCTCAGCGTCCGCCTTTATGGGCCTTCACGGTGAAACCATACATTTTCTCGGTGAACATCTGCCCTCGGGCGGCATTCTCGGTCATTTCATCGCGAAGCTCCTCCTCATCGGGTTTTCCGATACCGGAGCGTACATTATTACCGGCACTGCCATGCTCATCGCCCTCATGCTTCTCACTCCGTTTTCACCCTCGACCGCGCTTGCCTGGCTGCAAAAGCTGTACGCAGGGCTTATGAAAGAGATCAATGTGCTGGTCTCCGTTTCCCGCGGCCGCGCTGAAAAGGCGCGGGAAGCGAAAGAGCGGCCGCCGCAGCCCAAGGAGCCCCCGAGGATCGTCGAACCGCAGAAAAAGGTCCTGCCCGTCTCGGCGAGGCCCGTCAAAGTCGAGCAGGTCAGCTTCGGGTTCATGGAAAAAAAAGGTTCGGGCGCCTATGAGCTCCCGTCCGCATCTTTGCTCGACCCGCTACCTCAGATCGTTAAAAAAGTTTCCAAAGAGGACATGATCGCCCAGTCCACGCTTTTGTCCAGGAAGCTTCTGGACTTCGACATCCAGGGGCGCGTGACCCAGGTGTACCCCGGGCCGGTCGTTACCATGTTCGAGTTCGAGCCCGCGCCCGGCATAAAAGTCAGCAAGATCATTTCCCTGTCGGACGATCTCGCCCTTGCCATGAAAGCCCCGTGCGTGCGCATCGTGGCTCCGCTCCCGGGCAAGGGCGCGGTGGGGATCGAGGTGCCGAACAACACGAGAGAAACGGTCTACTTCCGGCAGATACTCGAGGCCCCCGAGTTCCAGGCGAACAAGTCGAAGCTCAAGGTCCCTCTCGGAAAGGATATCTTCGGCGTTCCAACGGTGACGAGCATCGAGAAGATGCCCCACCTGCTCGTGGCCGGCGCAACGGGTTCGGGAAAGAGCGTGACGATCAACTCCATCATCCTCGCCATCCTGTTCAACGCCAAACCGAACGAGGTGAAGCTCGTGCTCGTGGACCCCAAGATGCTCGAGCTCTCCGTCTACGACGGCGTGCCGCACCTGCTCTCGCCCGTGGTCACCCAGCCCAAGCGCGCCGCCGAGACGCTCCGCGCGCTCGTTGCCGAGATGGAGCGCCGCTACCGGACGCTCGCGGCAAAGGGCTCGAAGAACATCGAGTCGTACAATAAAGCGGTCCCCGAAGAGGAGCGGCTGCCGTATATCGTCGTGATCATCGACGAGCTCGCGGACCTCATGCTCACGGTGCAGCGCGAGGTGGAAGAATCGATCATGCGCATCGCCCAGATGGCCAGGGCCGCGGGCATCCACCTGATCGTAGCCACGCAGCGGCCGAGCGTGGACGTGATCACGGGTCTCATCAAGGCGAACCTGCCCGCGAGAATATCCTTCCAGGTGTCGTCGAAGACCGACTCCCGCACCATCCTCGACGCGAACGGGGCGGAGAACCTTCTCGGCATGGGAGACATGCTCTTCCTCCCGCCGAGCACCTCACACCTGATCCGTGTGCATGGCAGCTTTGTGTCCGAGGCCGAGATCAAGCGCGTGGTTGATTTCGTGAAAAAGCAGGGCAGGCCCAACTACGAGCTCCTCGCCCAACGGGTAAAGGAAGTGGCGGAGGCCGAGACGACCGCGACCGAGGAGAATGAGCGGGACGAGCTGTACAACCGCGCCTTGGAGCTGGTCCAGATGAACGGCCAGGCGTCAACGTCGTTTCTCCAGCGGCGGCTCCGCGTCGGTTACAACCGCGCCGCCCGGATGATCGAGATGATGGAAGAGGACGGCATCGTCGCGCCAGCAGACGGCGCCAAGCCCCGCAACGTTCTTGTGAGAAAGAATATGGATGGGACCGTGCGCGATTTAGACGATCTGTAAGGATATAATGCCGCCGGATAACAATTTCGGAAAATCACCGAAAACTCGCCAAGAACGCTGCATAGAATGTTATCAAGGTCTGATCCATAGCTTGTTGAAAAATAGAGTGACATGAGCGACCAACAACATAAAGACCCTCTTCACGGTGTCACGCTGGAAATGATGCTTACCCGGCTGCAGGAGCATTATGGTTGGGAGAAAATGGGGCAGATCATCGACATAAGATGTTTTAATAATGACCCGAGCATCAAGTCCAGCTTGCAGTTCCTGAGGAGAACCCCTTGGGCGAGAACGAAAGTCGAAGCGCTGTATCTGAGGTACAGAAGGGATGCTTTAAAAAAGACCGAAGCGTAATTTAGACTGACAGGCCAAAGCCGCCCGCGGAAAGTGGAATTCTGAGAAGAAGCTCTGGTTCGTAAAATATGGTAAAATCGCCGGCACGTCCCTGGAAACTGAAAAGTATATATAGGTAGATGTAGGCGTCTAACTACATAATCACTGGTTAATCAGAAGGTATAGAGGTTTTCCATGCTTGCAAGATTCTCTGAAGCGTTACTCATTCTCTGGCATCATATTAGACTCTTTGCGGCTATCATCCTGACCGTCTGGCTGCCAGGCAACATCCTTGCCAATTATATTGCCTACAACGTCAAAGGGGCAAGCGATATAGGTGTCCTTAAATTAACTATGCTGATTGAGGGTGTATTTGGCCCGATCTATATCGGCGCGCTCGTGTTCGCCTTGTTCCAGATAAAGTCCGGTCGCACAGTCACTTACAAGGCGGCTATGACAGTTGGGCTGAAAAAATGGGGCGCACTATTCGTCGCAAGATTAATGGCGAGCCTTTATATCGTACTGGGCTTAATTGCAGTCGTGATCCCAGGAATAGTCTTAGCTGTGCGCTATTCGCTCTTGGATGCAGCCGTAATCATTGAAGATAAATGGCCAAGTGAATCACGAGCTCGGAGTACTAATCTTACAACAGGGCGCAGATGGCAGATTTTCTGGTCAGGAGTCCTCGTCTTCGTGACATTCATTATTCTATCCTTAGCCATATACGCGCCCTTGGGCTTCATCGAGTCGCTAAATACTATGATCGTTGAGGTTATATTGGATTGCCTGCTGGACATTGCCTACGCGGTCATACACATCGTAATTTTCCTGTTCTACTGGGAATCAATTCAGGAAGAGAAGTCCGCTGAACCTGCGACTGGCGCGACTGGGCTGCCGCCATCAGTGAACGCATAAGAGAAAATGAAATATTAACCTGTCGTTCGAGTCCCGCGCTCTACGGCGCGGGGCTCAACACGTCGATGGCCCGCGCTTCGCGCCGCGAGATTGCGGTAGTTAAGCCGTGAACACCTTCCCGGCAAAAGCGCCGGGAGATCCAGGAGTTCAAGACCGACCGCTGCGCGGCGGCTTAACTGCCGCATTAATATACTCTGTAGTCCGGGGAGATTGATATGCTTGCTTGGAATGCCCAGAAGGTTAAAAAACTTACATCAAATGAAATATGGCTTTTCATCATTGGACGAGTGCTCGTTGCGTTTGGAATGGGCATTGTCGCAATGAAATACTTCCCCAGGCTTGTGGAATTCCTCGATATACCAGTTATATTAATTGGAGCTCTCTGCTTGGTGATAGCTGCAAGAGGTTTAAAACGCCGGCCATAAAAAGCCTTTCATACTGTCTGTTCCATTCAAGAGTGCCTTATCTTTTCCCCTCAGAATTCCATTTGACAAGTCATTATTTTATCTTTACAATGTAAATATATGGATCATATCAGATTTGACTGGGACAATGAAAAGAACATAGCAAACCATAAGAAGCACGGGATATCTTTTGAAGAGGCACAGTCCGTGTTTGTCGATGAAAATGCCTTGATGATTCACGATCCTGACCACTCAGGTGACGAGGATCGCTTCATACTGCTCGGATTAAGCGCCTCTATCCGCCTGATGGTTGTTTGTCATTGCTATCGGGAACACGACGATGTTATTCGCATCATCTCTGCTCGGAAAGCAACACGTGCAGAACAAAAACGTTATTGGGAAAGGTGAAGACCATGAGAAAAGAATACGATTTTACCAAGGCTCAAAAAAATCCCTATGCCAGCAGGCTCAAGCGCCAAGTGACACTCAGAATGGATGAAGGTACTATCAGCTACTTTAAGGCTCTTGCGCAGGAGATCGGCGTCCCTTACCAGACGCTAATCAATCTTTACCTGCGTGATTGTGCTGCGGCGCACAAAAAACTGGCCCTTCACTGGAAAACCGCTTAAATTTCCAACCAGCGGGTCCACAGCGACGCGCCAAAGCGGCGCGTGATCTCCCGGCGCTTCGCACCGCGAGAATGCCGGAGCTGAGCCATGCGTCTCTCCCGGCACGAATCGCCGGGAGAACCAGACGCTGGAGACCAATGGACCTGCGGTCCATGGCGCAGCTCCGGCATTAGAAGGTGAAAACTATGAAGTTGACAGCAAAGATTGCATGGGTAATTGCATCGATATTGGCAATTTCCGTGATTATTCTTATCATTGGACTCATTAATCCACCACAAATTCACATCTGGCTTCATAAACCAATGGGTGTGTCCGATTCGTATATCTCCAAATCAATAGTCGGTGTCTGGCAGGATACAAATTACATGGCTGCAGGCTGGTCAGATGCCTTCCAGTTTTTTTCGGATGGCAGATTTGTATTCAACCATACACAAATGGACTGTACAAAAAGGGAAATCCGATATGCTGGTAACTGGAAAGTCAGCAAGGGAATACTTATTTTATCAATTATGGAAAGGGATACGGTTGAAGGCGGCGAAATCGTTGATGATGTGATATGCGGATCGACAATCGAAGGTGGTCATGACGTTCACTTGCCCGTTAATCCTCCTGAAACGGTTCAGTATGCCTTAGGCGATCTTAGGCCTGACAAAGGTGTTAACCGCTTTGGACAATCTTATCAATTCTTGACCATAAATATTAACGGTACTCAATACTGGAGATTCAGAGACGACCCAAAAGAATACGATTAATTAAAGCTTTAAAATTATTTCTAACCTCGCCGTCGAGAGGGTCGCGAAAACCGCGTTCCTCACGGCGGCGTTCTCTCCCTCGCTCCGCTCGGGAGAGATTCCC
>DATDRO010000105.1:0-6668 GCA_035291685.1 Nitrospirota bacterium
TACCGCCGCGGCCATGATCACGGCGGGCGCCGATATGCTGATCATGCGTCATCCCGGCGCAGTGGCAAAGGCCAAAGAGGCCATCGCGGAGTTGATGGGGTAGTTGCCCGCACCGCGTGTGCGGGAATTGAAAACTGAAAAGTAAAAATTGAAAATTGGAAATGACCGGCTGACAATTTCAAATTTCCAATCTTCAATTTCCAATTCTTTTACCGCTTTCTCGAAAGGAGCCATACCATGGCACTCTCTGGTGTTGAAATATTCAAGCATCTGCCGAAGACCAACTGCAAAAAATGCGGGCATCCGACCTGCCTCGCTTTTGCCATGAAGCTCGCGGCAAAACAGGCGAGCCTCGATGCCTGCCCGGACGCCTCCGATGACGCGAAAAAGATCCTGGGCGAGTCCGCCGCGCCGCCGATCCGGGGCATTACCCTGGGCGTGGGCGACAAGGCCGTGAAGGTGGGCGAAGAGATCTGCCTCTTCCGGCACGACAAAAAATTCTTTAATCCAACCGCGATCGCCGTCGCGATCAAAGCCTCGGAGGCCGGCGACGCCGCGGCCAGGAAGATCGATGCGGTGAAGCACTCCGAGATCGACCGTGTCGGCCAGAAGCTGAGGGTCGACGCCATCGCCGTGACCGACGAAGGCGGCGATGCCGCCAAGTTCGCGTCGGTCGTGAAGCAGGTCGTGGACGGGGCGCCCGGAGTTCCGCTTATCCTCGTGAGCAAGAACCCGGCCGTCATCGAGGCGGGGATCGCGCTTTGCGCGGACAAAAAGCCCCTCATCTACGCCGCAACCGCCGAGAATGCCGAGGCCATGGCAAAGATCGCAAAAGAAAAGAAGGCGTCCCTCGCTGTTTCCGCCGACGGACTCGACGCGCTGACCGCGCTTTCGGAGAAGGTCAGGGCTTTCGGCGCGGAAGACCTGGTCCTCGATTCCGGCGCACGCAAGGCCAAGGACATGATCGAGCACTTCACCATCATGCGCCGCGCGGCCATCAAGAAGAACTTCAAGCCCCTTGGCTATCCGATCATCAGCTTTGCGGGCCGGAGCGATTCCCTTTCAGAGACGATCGCGGCGGCCATCGGCGTGATGAAGTACGCCTCCATCATCATCGTGAACAATGTTGAAAAATGGAAGATGCTCGCGCTCCTGTCGCTGCGTCAGAACATCTATACTGATCCTCAGGTGCCGATGCAGGTCGCCCAGAACGTTTACAAGGTCGGCGACGCCAAGGAGAATTCACCGCTCATGATCACCACCAACTTCTCGCTGTCGTACTTCATCGTGCGCGGAGAGGTCGAGAACAGCAAGGTCGCGTCGTGGCTCGCGGTCATGGACAACGAGGGCCTTTCGGTGCTTACGGCCTGGGCAGCGGGCAAGTTCACGGCGAGCAGGATCGCCCAGTTCATCGCCGACAGCGGCGTGGAAAAGAACATCAAACACAAGGAACTCATCATACCCGGCTACGTCGCTATCCTCTCGGGCGCCCTCGAAGAGAAGCTGCCGGGCTGGAAAATCACGGTCGGGCCGCGCGAAGCGAATGGACTGCCGAGCTTTTTGAAGGCGAGAGCGTAAATAATTCAGGAGTCAGGAGTCAGGAGTCAGGAGCCAGGATGGTTTATTCCGGGTTCTGAATTCTGGCTTCTGAATTCCGTGGTGAAAAAAGGAGTTACCAATGTCAAAAGTCATTGCAACCGGGGCCATCTTAGGCGCGCAATACTACGTCAAGCAGGCGGAGGCGCTCGTCGAGAAGGCCATTTCCGAAAAAGGCGCGGACTTCAAGTTCGAGTTCCCTGACACGGCGTATTTTCTGCCGCAGATCTTCGCCATGACGGGCTACGAGGTCAGAACTGTCGGGGACATGAAGACGGCGCTGGAAAAACACGCCAAGCCGCTGCTTACGGACACTCCTGACGATCATCTGTACAAGCCGTACCTTGGCGAGGCCCTGGATGCAGGCATGGCGGCCCTCTTCGCCCAGGAGATCATTATGGCGGTCCGGTATATCTACGGACAGGAGCCGGTGAAGGACGATTCCATCAGTCTTACTTACAACGGGTTCATCTCCGACACCATTCTCCGCAACCTGGGAGTGCAACTGGTCGACGGTTCCATGCCGGGCTACGTCTGCATCATCGGCGCGGCCAATGACGACGATCACGCCTTCGAGATCGCGCGCGACCTTCAGCAGAAGAACATCCTCACCCTCATGTGCGGCAACGTGGACGGCAACAGCATGACGAAACAGCTTCTGCGAAAGGGTGTGCAGCTCGGCTGGGACACCCGCCTCGTTCCCCTGGGCCCTGAAGTGGAGCATGCCATCTACGCCCTGCACTGGGCCGCACGCGCAGGCATCACCTTCGGCGGCATGAAGGGCGGCGATTTCAAGAGGATCCTGAAATACTCCAAGGACAAGGTGTTCGCCTTTGCCATGGTGCTCGGCCCCTTGAACGACCGCATCTGGACCACCGGTGCGGGCGCCATCGATATGGGCTTCCCGGCGATCGCGAACACGGACATCCCCGTGGTCCATCCCACGGGCGTCACGATCTATGAAGAGGTCGAAAAGGAGCTCGATCCGAAAAAGATCGTGGAGCGTTGCATCGAGGTGCGCGGTCTCAAGATCACGGTTTCCAAGCCCCCCATCCCGGTCGCCTTCGGCCCGGCGTTCGAGGGAGAGCGTATCCGCAAGGAGGACATGCACATCGAAATGGGCGGACAGCGGACTCCGGCGTTCGAATGGCTGCACATGGTCGACCTCGACAAGGTCGAGGACGGGAAGGTCACGATCGTGGGCACCGATGCCGAGGCCCGGTACAAGAAGGGCGGCCAGATGCCGCTCGGCGTGGTGATCGAGGTTGCGGGCCGCAAGATGCAGAAAGACTTCGAGCCCGTGCTGGAGCGCAAGATCCATCACTTCATTAACGAGGCGCAGGGCATCTGGCACATGGGCCAGCGCGACCAGAACTGGTTCCGCGTGAGCAATGCCGCGCTTGCCGAAGGGTACGTGCTCAGGCACTTCGGCGACATCCTGACGACCCAGCTCAAGCACAAATTCAACAACATCGTGGACAAGGTCCAGGTGACCCTGTATGTGGACGAAGCGGACGTGAAGAGGATCCATGCAGAGGCGCAGAAGGCCTATCATGAGCGCGATGTGCGCCTTGCCTCGATGACCGATGAGTCCGTTGACACGTTCTACTCCTGCCTGCTCTGCCAGAGCTTCGCGCCGAACCACGTATGCGTCGTGTCTCCCGAGCGGCTCGGTCTGTGCGGCGCCTACAACTGGCTCGACGCAAAGGCCGCCTATGAGATCGACCCGAACGGCCCAAACCAGCCGGTACTGAAAGGCGAGGTCCTCGACGCGGTCAAGGGGCGCTGGAAGGGCGTGGACGAGTTTGTTTACACGAACTCGCACCAGTCTCTCGAGTACTTCAATGCCTACACGATCATGGACGCGCCGATGACCTCCTGCGGCTGCTTTGAATGCATCATGGCCATCGTGCCCGAGGCCAACGGCGTGATGGTCGTGAACCGCGGCTTTACGGGCATGACACCCATCGGGATGAAGTTCTCGACGCTCGCGGGCACGGTGGGCGGGGGCGCGCAAACGCCCGGCTTCATGGGCATCGGCCGTTTCTTCCTCACGAGCAATAAATTTCTGTCGGCCGACGGCGGGTTCAAACGTATTGTCTGGATGACCAAGAACCTGAAAGAGTCGTTTGCCGAGGAGTTCAAGAAGCGCGGCGTGGCAGAGGGCATTCCCGATCTCATTGACAAGATCGCCGATGAGACCGTGGCGGAAGATTCCGAGAAGCTTCTGGCATTCCTGACCGAAAAAGGTCATCCGGCCCTGACCATGGACCCGATGTTCTAACTCATGAAGGAGTGAGGAGTTAGGAGTAAGGGGAAGAATATACGTTCACCCTCCTCTTAACTCCTTGCTTTTCACTCCTCACGAATTGTCGGCTGCTCGGGTAAAGAGGGCAGCCTTTTCTGTCTCACGAGGTAAACATGGAAGAAAAACTCGAAGGGATCTATACCCGGTACCAGGAGAACGAAGGGAACCTGATCTCCATCCTCCAGGACATCGAGAGCGAGTTCGGTTATCTGCGGGAAGACGCGATCTACTGGATCTCCGAACGGCTCGATGTGCCGCCCGCGAAGTTTTACGGGGTTGCGACATTCTACGCCCAGTTCCACCTCAAGCCGAAAGGGAAGGACGTCATCACCGCGTGCTGCGGCACCGCCTGCCACGTCAAGGGCTCCGAGCGGCTGATCAACAGCCTGGTGAAGGAGCTCGCCATCCCGCAGGGCGAAGACACGTCCGAAGACCTCAGGTTTACCGTTGAAAAGGTGAATTGCGTGGGGGCGTGCAGTATCGCGCCGGTCATCATCTTCAACAAAACGGTGCACGGCAAAATGACGCCCGACAAGCTCAAAAAAGAGATCAAGACGCTCAAGGGGGGCGAGCAACAGCAAGCGGAAAATTCAGAATGAAAAATGCAAAATGCAAAAGTCTGAGCGATGCGGTGTCCTCAATTTTTCATTTTGCACTTTGAAATATTCATTTTGCCTTCATCTATAGGTACCGGAGCATTCATGAAGAAAGACATATCGATAAAGGTCTGTATGGGCACGGGCGGCATCGCCGCCGGCGGAGTGGAGGTCATGTCCTCCTTCGAGAAGGCGCTCGCAGGTGCAGGTATCAAGGCCGCGGTGCAGAAGCATTGCTCGATGCATAAGGTCGGCTGCCGCGGATTCTGCGCGCGCGACGTGCTCGTTGATGTGACCATCAACGATAAGAAAGCGACCTACCAGTATATCAAGGCGGAAATGGTGGAGAGGATCGTTGCCGAGCATATCGTGGGCGGAGCGCCTGTCGACGAGTGGCTGGTAAAGGACGATTACCATACGTTCCACGACAAGCAGGTGAAGGTCGTGCTCTCGGATTGCGGAGAGGTGGACCCCGAAGACATCGACTCCTATATCAGCCGCGGCGGATACGAGGCAACGAAGAAGGTCCTCACGACCATGACCCCCCAGGAGACGATCGACGTGATCAAGGCGTCAGGGCTCCGGGGCCGCGGGGGAGCGGGCTTCCCCACGGGTGTGAAGTGGGACATGGCGATCAAGGCCCCCGGGCCTGTGAAATATCTTATCTGCAACGCCGACGAGGGGGACCCGGGCGCGTTCATGGACCGTTCGGTCGTCGAAGGAAATCCGCACGCCGTGCTCGAGGGAATGATCATCGGCGCCTATGCCATCGGCGCTCCCTACGGGTACGTGTACATCAGGGCCGAGTACCCGCTCGCCGTGGAGCGTCTCCATCTCGCGATCAAACAGGCGAAGGAGCGCGGGTTCCTCGGCAAAAAGATCCTCGGTAAAGACCTCGATTTCAACATCAAGGTAAAGCTCGGCGCGGGCGCCTTTGTCTGCGGCGAAGAGACCGCACTCATCGCTTCCATCGAGGGCAAGCGCGGACAGCCCAGGGCCAAGCCGCCGTTCCCGGTCCAAAAGGGACTGTGGGGCTATCCCACGATCATCAACAACGTGGAGACGCTCGCGAACGTGCCGTACATCATGCGCAAGGGCGCCGCGTGGTACGCGGGCATGGGCACGGAGAAGAGCAAGGGGACCAAGGTCTTCGCGCTCACCGGCAAGATACTGAACTCGGGCTTGATCGAAGTTCCGATGGGCATCCCACTCAAAGAAGTAATATACGATATCGGCGGGGGCATAGAAGGCGGCAGAAAGCTCAAAGCGGTCCAGACCGGCGGGCCCTCGGGCGGGTGCATTCCGTCGAGCATGGCCGAAACGACCCTGGATTACGAATCTCTCGGCAAGGTCGGCTCGATCATGGGCTCCGGCGGCATGGTGGTGCTCGATGAGACCGACTGCATGGTGAACATCGCCAAGTACTTCCTTGAGTTCACCAAGTCCGAGTCCTGCGGCAAGTGCATCCCGTGCAGGGTCGGGACCAAGCGGCTTCTTGAAATTCTCACGAGGATCACCGAAGGAAAGGGAAGAGAAGGGGACATCGACCTCCTCGAGACCCTGAGCAGCGATGTGAAGACCTCGTCGCTCTGCGGACTGGGTCAGTCAGCGCCCAATCCCGTTCTGAGCACGATCCGGTACTACCGCGACGAGTACGAAGCGCATATCCGTGACAAGCGCTGCCCCGCGGGCGTGTGCAAGGACCTCCTGACGTACAGCATCATCGCGGAAGCCTGCAAGGGTTGCACTGCCTGCACGCGGGTCTGCCCCACGGGCGCCATCACGGGGGAGAAGAAAAAACCGCACGTCCTCAACCAGGACATCTGCATCAAATGCGGCGCGTGCTTCGAGACGTGCAAGTTCAAGGCGATAAAAAAGGTGTAGAAGCCGGGAAGCCATTGACGCGGTGACGGGGAGACAAGGGACAAAAAACAACCTCACCGTGCATGCCTTACGAAATACAAGTGGTGGGTAAATACTTATGATTAAAATAACCATAAACGGCAAGAAGATATCCGTCGATGAGGGTAAAACCATTCTCGACGCGGCGCGGCGGAATGACATCTACATCCCGACGATCTGCGACGATCCGCGGCTTGAGCCTTACGGCGGATGCAGGCTTTGCCTCGTCCAGATAAAAGGGATGCCGCGGCTGGTGACGGCCTGCA
>DATDRO010000106.1:0-2397 GCA_035291685.1 Nitrospirota bacterium
GCACCTTGAGGATCTCATCACCGGCGCCGAAGCCGAAAACATCGTTGATGGACTTGAACCGGTCGATATCGATGGCCAGCACCGCCATGTACGTATTGCCGTTCCTGCCCTGCATGATCCCCTCTTTCAGCCTGCTCGTAAAGAGGTGTCTGTTCGGCATCCCGGTCAACGCGTCGAAATGAACGAGGTAATCAAGCCGTTCCTCCAGGGCCTTCTGGCTGGTGATGTCCTGTCCGGTGGATACGGCATGGGTTATATTGCCCTCCCCGTCCTTGAGCGGCGTTATGGTCTCGTGGAGATAGAACAGCCCCCCGTTCTTCTTTCTGTTGACGACCACGGCCTGGAACTGACGTCCCGAGAGGACCGTGTCCCGCATGTCCTGAAAGAACTTTCCGTCATGCTTTCCGGACTGCCATACATCCCTGCCCTTTCCGATCAACTCCGCGGCGGAGTACCCGCTCGTCTCCTCAACGGCCTTGTTAACGTACTCTATCGTCCCTTCCCGATCGGTCACGACGACGAGGTCCGCTGCCTGCTCCACGGACTGGGAGAACCTCTTCATAGCCTCCTCTGCCTGTCGGCGCCGTATGAATTCGCGCTGGAACACAACGCCGCCGATCACCACAACGAACAACGCCAGAAGGTTCCCGGCCAGGATGATCGAGATCGTTTCCCTGGCGCCCGTTCTTACATTTTTGCCAAGCTGTTTGACGCGACCGCTTTCCATGTTCTTCAGGGCGGAAACGATCTTTACAATACCGGCGCTCAGTCTTTTGTCGCTGCCGGACGCAAGGACTTTCTCGGCGGCCCAGCGGCCCCGGTCCTTCCGGGCGTCAACGACCGCGTCGGCCATATCCAGCCGGCGAATGACCAGCGGCTCAAGGAGGGCCACCTTGCTCTGCCGGGCAGGCTCATCCGTGGCCACGGACTTGAGGGTACTCATCTCGATGCGGACCATTTTCCGGGCGGCATAGTAGGCGTTGAGATAACCCTCCTGTCCGCTCGATACGAACAGGCGTTCCGCCGACTCGATATTTTTAAGGTCTGAAAGCATGCCGTCAAGCGCCGCAAGGATCTCATAGCTTTCCTTGCGCTCTTCAACGGAAGAAATGAACGCCGAGGTATAGCGGTACGAGACCACGCCGATGCCGATGAGCATCAGCAGCCCGAATCCAATGATCGCGGTAAATTTCTGATTACGAGAGAGTTTCAAGATCATTCGCTCCCGCGGCATGTATCCCGACCGCCACTATATCGATTTTATCATGAATTTCATGTTGTTTCCAAAAAAAGTAGTACAAAGACCCGCGCAGAGGCATGAGGCTGTCCGGATAAGAATGGTCACGCATTATTCGCACAATAATCGGCAATATTCGGGTTGGAGAAAGTTATCGTGAAAAGGATCCTTGAAAAACCGTACACGCTTCACGAGTTGCGGTAAGATCACCGTCCCTCAGCAGGAAAAGACCTACCGCCAGGGAGGTCCGTAGGGCGGCCCGTACGGGTAGGGATAGGGTGAATACGGCCACCAGGGATCGTACCAGCCGTATGGATAGGGGTATGAATACCAGGGATAGGCGGGCGCCGGGTAATACTGCTGTTCTTCCCAGAGGTAGAGTTGCCTGATCTCAAAAACCGGGTAGCTGTATTCCATCTCATCTATCTTGCCTTTGTGAATGTTAAGGAACGTTCCCGCAAGGGTGATCTCCCGGCTCTTCTTGTAGATCACCGGGTCCAGGAGACCCCGTTCCTTTGGATAGAACGCCAGAAATCTTCCTCCCGCATACTTGCCGTCCTCCTGCAAATAGCCCCTTGAATCTACCGGAACGTAGAGCGCCTCGATCTGCGAACCTTTCTGTGTGAACTTCGCATCAACGATGATCCCGCCGAGAATAAAGAGCTTGCCCCGGTACTGATCCGGATTCGCTGTGAGATCGGGAAAAGATATATTTCTCGTTCCTTCCCGCATAAGCTCTTTGTTTAACACCGGTCCGCAGGCGGAAAATAATAAAATGGATGTCATGAGTAGGAACAGATTCGTTTTCATATTATAATTTTTGCGCCGAAGGGACAAAATGTCAAGCACGCATCGCACCTCATGCCAAACTTGTGCTATATTTTTTATAAATGCGGCCTGTTTCCTTTCCGTTGCATGATATAAATTACAAATCATTTTAATACTTCTTAAGTTGCATAAACAACTTGATGAATTCTCATTATTATAAGGTACTGTCAAAAGTTCTATGAAAACGAGGAGAGCATGGTATGAGACCGGGGCTGTGTCGCCCGGCAGCCCCTCCTCGCCGGCGCATAACGCGCCCGATGATCGTCAGTATTCGAAGCGGCGAGGGCTCGACCCGGCAGCACTTTCCCTTCGGCCGTGCTGCTTTGGAGTTC
>DATDRO010000107.1:0-6108 GCA_035291685.1 Nitrospirota bacterium
CGTCGGGTTTGTCGGGGCCACCTTCCCGATCATAACAGCCATGTTCGGAGGGCATCCCGGCCTGGGCGCGGTCACCTTCGCGTTCGCGAGCGGGTTCGCGGGGATCATGCTTTCACCAACGCATCTCTGCCTCCTCCTGACAATACGCTATTTTAATGCCGATCTGGCAGGCGTCTACCGGCTGCTGTACCTGCCGGTGTTTCTGGTCCTTGCGGTAGGATTGCTTTTGTTCTGGGTCCGGTAGTTGGATATCATTGCCGTGCACGTTTACGGCGCCTATTGCTCGTGGCCGGCCTGAGTACTGAGTAGCAACAATTTTTCTTATTCTGAGTCCCCGCTCTTGACTCTTGACCGGGCAACCAAGTATAATCCCAACCTCACGTGAGAAAGGTGACGAATGTTATGGATTTGATAATCAGAGATTACGGCGTGTTCCTTTCGCAGACAAGCGAACTGTTCAGCGCGGCCGCAAAAAAACATAAGGTAAAATGCAAACGCAGGTGTTTTGAATGCTGTTCGGTCGGGTTCTTCGATATTACGCTCCTGGACGCGCTCCATCTCCGCGCAGCCATACAGAATGTCCCGTCACCGGTCAGGGAACGCATTCTTGCGCGCGCCGACGAGCAGCTTGATGTTTTAGAGAAAAAGCAGGCCTTTTCTCGCCGCAATCCGCTGCTCAAGTCACTTGCCGATATCGACCGGGTTTCCCGGAGGTCCGCGAAGGTGTCCTGTCCCGCGCTCGAAAACGGCGCCTGCATGATCTACGATCACCGGCCGCACATCTGCCGCATCTTCGGCCCCACGGTCCGCGGCCCGAGGCGCGCGGTCAGGCTCGAAGGCTGTGGCTATTTTACCCGGGACCTCCCCGAGACGGATTTCCCCATCCTGAGCAATTACGCGGACGAAGCGGTCCTGCTCAAGGCGTTGTTCTCGGAGGCGGGTCGCAAGAGGATCCGCGAGGTGGACACGATCATCCCCGCGGCGCTGACCATGGATCTGACGAAGTGGCTGTGATGGACCGAGGAGTCAGGAATCAGAAGACAGGAGTCTGTATCATGTAAATGGAAAACTTAGTTGTCTTTCTTCTGACTTCTGTCTCCTGGCTACCGGCTTCTGTTTACCAATCATGGAAATCATCAGCAAAAAAATCGTCTGGAAGGGAAATTTCATGAGCGCCGTAGAGATCACGTACCGCGACGCCCACGGCAAGGTGCGCACGTGGGAGGCGCTCGAACGCGTCGGCATCGGCGGCATTGTGGTGATGGTCGCCGTCACGCCCGCGAATACGGTACTGCTCGAAAAACAGTTCAGGCCGCCCCTCGGGCGTAATGTCATCGAGCTCCCCGCCGGGCTCGTTGACCCGGGTGAGTCCATGGAAGAAGCCGCAAAGAGGGAACTCATTGAAGAGACCGGCTGGAAAGCGAACGAACTGACATTCCTCGCGGAGGGCCCGATCTCCACGGGAGCATCGACAGAAGTCCTTCGCGCGTTCCTCTGCACCAGGCTTGAACATGTCGGCAAAGCCGGCGGAGACGACAATGAGATCATCGAAGTGCTCGAAGTGCCGATACGGGACGTGCAGGCTTTTCTCAGGAATGAGCAGAACCAAGGAACGCTTGCTGATCTGAAGGTCTTTGGCCTCGTGGAACTGGCAAGGAAAGAACTGGGCATGTAAAGGCAGTAGAGGACGGAGGAAGCAAGGCAATACCGCATAGAGCAGAGAGCATAGTGTAAAAGATTAAACCCTATGCCCCATGCTCCATGCCCTATGCCGATTCTCCAGGCTCTCTGCTTTCTGCCTGCGCTTATATCGCCGCCAGCTTCTTCCCCTCGTCATAGGCCTCTTTGAGCGCTGTCGGATGTTTGACAATCGCGCCCTGTTCATCGACAGAATCGTACGAAAGCGTTTCGTGCTCCTGCACATTCACCGTCCTGAAAAAGGCGCGTGCCGTAGCCTCGGAACACTCAAAACCCATGTTCTTGGAATTCCGTTTCATGCCGCCGACCAGGAGGAGCAGTCCCTTTCGGCCAAATTCTCCGGGAGTGACCGGCTTCTTATGCACGTACTTTTCCGCCCAAAACGCCTGGCACCGGTCTATCATTATTTTGGTCTGCGCGCTCACACCGTAGAAGAATATGGGCGAAGCAAGGATGATCCTGTCCGCGGCCCTGATATCGTTATGAACATCCTGCATGTCGTCCAAAATGACGCAGTGTCCCGTGTCATCGCACCCGCCGCAGTGCTGACAGGGCCCGATGTCCAGTTCGTTCAGGACATAGACCTTCACCTCCGCCCGCATCTCCCGCGCGCCCCTGATCGCTTCATTTAAAAGCAGCTCGGTGTTGCCGCCCTTGCGGGGACTTCCATTAAACGCAAGAACCTTCATTCAACCGCCTCCTCAACTCCGATTCCCGTGCCATATTACGATGCGGCGAGAGCCCTTCCTTTTTGTACCTTCCTCAACCGCGCAAACCGGGTAAAGACCCCATCTCTCCTTGTTTCCGTTACCATCCCCTTCTGTTCGAACATCCGGACGGTTCTGTCCATCGCCCGCCTGCTCACCTCAACCGTCGGTTCATAGATGGAAAGAACTCCGCCTGCCTTTAACGCTTTTACAATATTGATCACTGCGTCTTCCTGCTTCTCTATTTCGTGAAAAGAATAATAGAGGAAGCCCGCGTCGGCAATTTCACTTCCCGGCCCATAAACCGATATGTCCCCCGGGATGATCTTTACCTTGTCGCCGCGCTCGCCGAGCCTCTTGACGAGCTTTTTCACCATCCCTTCCTGAAGTTCGACGGCGTAAACGAACTTCGCCCGTTCAGCAAGCATCTCCGTAAAAAATCCGTTGCCGGCGCCGATCTCGATGACGACCGAATCCGCGCCGACACCGGCTTCCCGCAAAACAGCCCCCCGGTCCGTGAAGGCCTTTCTGACGGGGTTGTAAAGAATGAATGAGAGCCAATGCGGGCAGACCATAGCGTTATACTATAGAGAGAAATATTTATTGTCAAGGCAAACATAAGACTCGCCGGTCTATTGAAATCTTGGGATCTTTCTGTTATTCTTAAGTGTCAGCAGTGAGCATTGCATCACGGTTTTTTTGATTTTGGAGGAGGGGTATGAACAACCTGCACGAATTCACCGCTGAGCCCATGATCGCATATTTTTCCATGGAGATCGGCGTCAAGAACGACATCCCGACGTACAGCGGCGGCCTCGGGATCCTGGCGGGAGATACCATTAAATCCGCCGCGGACCTGAAGCTGCCGCTTGTGGCCGTGACGCTGGTCAGCCGCAAGGGATACTTCACCCAGGAGATCGAGAGCAGCGGGTGGCAGAGAGAAAAACCGGTGATATGGGACCCCGCGAAATACATGCAGCTCATGCCGGAGAAAGTGAAGGTACAGATCGAAGGGCGCGACGTCTACATCCAGGCGTGGCTCTACCTCGTCATAAGCCCCACGGGCGGCAAGGTGCCCATCTTCTTTCTTGATACCGATCTCCCGGAGAACACTCCGGAGGATCGGGGCATCACCGACTATCTCTACGGCGGAGACAGCAACTACCGGATCAAGCAGGAGATCGTTCTCGGCATGGGCGGCGTGCGGCTGCTTCAGGCCATGGAATTTCATATCAAGAAATTCCACATGAACGAGGGGCATGCCGCTTTTCTGTCGCTCGAACTGCTCCACCGCTTCAAACGCGACATCGAGAGCGTTTGGGACGAGCGTTCGATCTGGGACGTGGCCAGGGTAAGAGACCTCTGCGTTTTTACCACCCACACGCCGATCGAGGCAGGCCACGATAAATTCCCCTATCCCCTGGTGAAGCACGTGCTCGGTGAGGTCATCCCGTTCGATACGCTCAGGGACCTTGCGGGCAGGGACAGCCTGAACATGACGCTGCTTGCGCTGAATCTGAGCAAATACATAAACGGAGTGGCCAAGAAGCACGGCGAGGTGTCCCAGCATATGTTCCCCGGATACCACATCAATGCCATCACGAACGGGGTGCACACCTTCACGTGGACCTGCGAGGAGATGGCCGGGCTTTTTGACAAGTACATACCCGGATGGGCGAATGAGCCGGAACTCTTTGTCCGGTCCGGCAACATACCTGAACTTGAGCTGTGGGAGGCCCACCGTGAAGCAAAGAGAAAGCTCCTCGAGTACGTGCAGCAGACCACGGGCGTCGCCCTGGACCTGAATGTTCTTACCCTCGGGTTCGCCCGGCGGTTCACGGCGTATAAGCGCCCGCACCTTCTGTTTTCCGATATCGACCGGCTCATCAGGATCAACGAAAAGGAAAAGATCCAGATCATATACGCGGGCAAAGCGCACCCGCACGACGACGCCGGGAAGATACTGATACAGGGCATCCATGGATACCGCGACAAGCTCAAGGGAAAGATCGATGTCGCGTTTCTCCCCGGTTACAATATGGACACGGCGCTCAAGCTCGTATCGGGCGTGGATGTATGGCTCAACACGCCGCTCAGGCCCCTCGAGGCGTCGGGAACAAGCGGCATGAAGGCCGCGCACAACGGCGTGGTCAATTTCAGCGTGCTCGACGGCTGGTGGATCGAGGGACACATCGAAGGCTTCACCGGCTGGTCGATCGGATCCACGACATCCGACACGGCCCAATCGGGAGCTTCGAATGCCGAGGACGCCGCGGACCTCTACCACAAGCTCGAGAATGTTATTCTTCCGAAATATTATGACCCGGACAAAAGCGGCTGGAGCCGCATGATGAAGAACGCCATCAGCAAGAACGCCTATTACTTCAACAGCCACAGAATGATGAGGAGATACGTGACCGAGGCATATATAAGATAACCCTTAACTGACAACTTCTAACAGATGAGAACACAAGAAAAAGGTGGCATTGCGAGAAGCAAAGCAACGAGGCGGGAGGGTAGCCATGATGAATTAAAAAGCGATTTAAAACCGGCATGGCACTCGACAAAGCTCTCCTGACCCCTGTAAAGTAAGTGGGTTGAAAAGCAATCTTTTTTCTTAAGAATCTGTTAAGCGGTTCATCTTTCCTCTTATCTCATCATCACCGCCGCCTCGATGATGATCCACGGCCATGATTTTGAAAAAAAGATGGTGTGCTACGGTGAAGGGACCAGTACCAGGTCGAATACTGCCTCGCTTTTCCCGCCTTCCGGATAGTGCTGGGTGACCAGCGTCTTGAATCCCCTGGCGGATACGCGGATGTGGATATGAGGAGGCCGTCCGAAGTAGGGTTGAGGAACATTGCTTTCGAATCGGTATGATCCCGAAGCATCAGCGATGACCGTCGCCCGGTGCGCATCGTCATACTCTCTGTCAGGTCCGGCGAGCCAGAACTCGATGGTCGCCTGAGGAACCGGCGAGCAGTTCTTTGATGATTTGACCGTTCCCTTCAGCACATATCCCATTCCCACGCTTGACCGCACCGGCGCCCCGGGCTTGTAGAACGGCCCCAGCATATCGGGCTCGGTGGCCTTACAGGAGGCGGCTTGAGATCCTGCTGAAAGGGAGATCAGGATCAGGAGAATAGCCACGAGAACCAGCGCCGTTCTGATAAACAATATCTTCATAATTTACAGTGTACCCCTTAATGCGCGTAGCGACAGGTTCCTTCTGCTCACCTGCCACGCCCTCTGCAGGAGTTGAAATAACCTGCTTTTATGTAATAACAGAAACCCTCTCCTCTATCCCATCATCACGGCCACTGCAACCGCTGCCGCAAGCACCATAACTTCGATGATAATCCGCGGAAAGAACCTCTTGTGAACACAGGCCGGGGCGAAGAACGCCTGTGGGAAAAAACGTGTCCGTGTGCTATAGCCCGGTTGTGAATGACTGTGGGCCGGCAATCATAGTACCATAGTAGTTATATGCGGTAATCTGCCAGTCGTAGTTGGTTGATACTGTGAGCGCCGATACTAATACTATCTGATAATTCGTCGTGGGCGCCATCACGGTTGCTATCCGTGTATAACTTGCCTCTGCGCTCGTTTTGATGTCAACGTAGTACCCTGTCGCCCCTGCCGAGGCGGTCCACATCAGGTTCGGCGTAGTTGATACGCCCGGTTCTCCGGCGGAAGGACTTGT
>DATDRO010000108.1:0-4215 GCA_035291685.1 Nitrospirota bacterium
AACAAACCGGTGGCGGAAGAGAAAAGGAAGGCGATGACCACGGAAGGAATGGAGACGCTCGTCGGCAGTTCGGTGGTCCAGCCCACGATGAGGGAGGCAAAGATACCCAGCACTGCGCCGATCACGCCGCCGGCGATGCTCAGCACGAATGCCTCCATGAGGAACTGGAGCATGATATCTTTACGCCGGGCCCCAAGCGCGCGGCGGAGTCCGATCTCCTTGATACGCTCCTTGATGGAAATGAGCATGATCGCGAGGATGCCCACCCCGCCGACGAGGAGCGACACCGCGGCGATGCTCCCCAGGAGCATGGTGAACGTTTCGGACGTCTCCTGCTCCGCGCGCAGGATGTCCATCTGGTTCTGGATGCTGAAATCCTCTTCCTTGCCGGGCTTTATATGGTGGCGCTCGCGCAGAAGGGCGGTAATGTCATCCGCCGCCCGGTCCATGATCGCACCGTCTTTTGCCTGGACATAGATGTTGTTCACGTACGTGACGTTCATGAGCCTGCGCATTACCGTGGTGACGGGTATAATGATCTGATCGTCGTCATCCTGACCGATGGCGTTCACACCCTTCTCTTCGAGCACGCCGATGATCTCGAAGGGAACATTATTGATCCGTATCAGTTCGCCGACCGGGTCGTGTCCTTCAAAGAGGTTATGCACCACCGTCCTTCCCAGGACGGCAACGCGCATCGCAGCCTTTACCTCGTCGTCGGAGAAGAAGCGACCCGACGCAGGCCGGAAATTCCGTATCTCGGTGAAGTCGGGAGTTGTCCCGGATACGACGGTGCTTGTGCTCGCGTCTCCGTATTTGACCACGAATTTTTTGCCTTGAAAGGGGGCCGCCTTGCTGATGAAGGAGGATTCATTGGCGACAACCTCGGCGTCGCGCACCGTGAGCGTGATGACATTTCCGATCTGCCGGGGCCTGCCGGCGATGACGCGCACCTTGCCCGCTGTCACGATGATGAGGTTTGTGCCCAGACCCCGGATCTTTTTGAGCACCGATGCCTGCGCCCCCCTGCCGATCGCCACCATGAGGATCACTGCGGACACGCCGATCACAATGCCGATCACGGCCAGGGCAGTGCGCATCTTGTGCGCACCGAGGGTCTTGAGGGCGATCTTTGTGCCTTTGATGAGCTTCATAAGACCATGTAACCGCCGAGGACGCTGAGAAGAACGGGGGAATAAGACGTGAGAGAGAAAAGACCTTCCGCCTCACGGTTTTCATTCCGCATTCCGCAATCCGCATTCCGCAATGAAACTATCCCTTCAGCGCATCCACGGGATCCAGCTCCGCCGCCTTCTTCGCCGGGTGAAGGCCCGCAATCACACCCACGAGCGCCGAGAACACGAAACCGAGAACGAAGGGCTCCCACGAGGGTATGGCCGCCATTTTACCGTTGCTCAGTATCGGCAGGAGCACGGCTACGATCAATCCCGTAAGCACACCGATGAGACCGCCGATCACCGTGATGAGCGATGACTCGATCAGGAACTGGTTCCGGACATCGGTTTTCTTCGCACCAACCGCGCGCCTGAGCCCGATCTCCTTGACGCGCTCGCCGACGGAAATGAGCATGATATTCATGACCACGATCCCGCCGACCACCAGCGAAATGAGCGAAACGAGCCCGAGGAAGAGATTGAGTGTTCCCGCCATGCCCTTGGCCATCTTGCTGACGGACGAGGCCCCCCTGACCCTGAAGTCATCCGGAAATCCCGACTGAATATGGTGCCGCTCCCGGAGGACCGTGGCGACCTCCCGTTCGATCCTCTCAACCTGGTTTGGATCTGCCGCAGCCATGCGGATCAGACTGATGTAGGTCGTGTTGAACACCCGGTGCGACGCCGTGGTATAGGGAATGACTATCCGGCTGTCCATGTCCATTCCCATCGGGCTCGTGCCCCTCGGCGCGAGCACGCCGACCACCCTGAAGTTCACGTTCTCGATCTTGATATTTGTTCCGATGGGGTCGGTATTGCCGTACAGCTCGCTCACGACCGTCTTCCCGACGACCGCAACTCTGGCCATGCCCGCCATATCTTCTTCGGTAAAGTAGTCCCCGCTCTCCGTAGACCACTCCCAGGCATCGCCGTAATTCGTCGTCCCGCCGTAGATCACGGTGTTCGTGTTGTTGTCTTCATATTTCACGGTCCGGCCGAGGCGCAGGAGCGCCGTATCCATGGACCTGATGCCGTGGACTTCCTGCATGATCGCCTGGGCGTCTTCGAGCGTCAACGTGTTGGTCTTTTCATCGGGCGGCCCGAGCACCTTGCCGCCGCCGGCGAACACCATCACCGAATTTGTGCCGAAATTCTTGACGGTTTTCATCACCTTGGCGCTCGCGCCCTTTCCCACCGAAACGATCACGGTGAGGGTGGTGATACCGATGATGATGCCGAGCATCATCAGAAATGTCCGCATCTTGTTCATACCCATTGCCCGGAGGGCAAGTTTAATCGTCTTTGCCGGCTTCATTATTGCGCCCTCCTTTCATCGCTCACGATCTTCCCGTCGCGCATTCTGACAATGCGGCCCGCCTGCTGCGCGATCTCTTCGGAGTGCGTGACCATTATGATAGTCCTTCCGGCCTTGTGGAGCTTGTTGAAAATCTCCATGACCTCGGCGCTCGCTGCGGTGTCGAGGTTTCCCGTTGGCTCGTCCGCAAGCAGGATGCTCGGGTCGTTGACGAGGGCGCGCGCGATGGCTACGCGCTGCTGCTGACCGCCGGAGAGCTCGCTGGAAAGGTGGTTCATTCTGTCTCCCAGGCCCACTTCTTCGAGGGCCGCGGTCGCCAGCGCGGCCATGTCTCTCTCTGCAGAGCTGTAGATGAGCGGGAGTTGCACGTTCTCCAGCGCCGTGGTGCGCGGCAGCAGGTGGAATGACTGGAACACGAAGCCGATCTTTTTGTTGCGCACTTCAGACAGGCTGTCATCGTCCATCTTCTCGACCTCCACCCCGTCGAGACGGTACTCGCCCGTCGTTGGCCGGTCGAGGCAGCCGATGACGTTCATAAGCGTGCTCTTGCCCATGCCCGACGGGGCCATGATGGCGACGTACTCGCCCTTTTCTATCTTGAGCGAAACGCCCTGGAGAACCCTTACTTCCCTTCCGCCGTTTTTTCGGTACGTCTTGGCAATGTCTTTCAACTCGATCATTCTTTCCTCCTTCATAGCGTCGCAGGCTGAAGCCTGTGGCTGCCAATTGGTCAGACCTCTGCCATCGGTGCTCTGTTTGTGTTATTTCTTCCCGTTCGCCTCGGTCATTACCACCATTTCACCCTCTTTCAGACCGGAAGTGATTTCAAGATAGTTCCCGTCCTTCCACCCTGTTTTAACCTCGCGGCGCACCGGTTTGCCGTTTTCCAGCACGGTGACGAACTTCTTGCCGCCCTCCCGCCTCACTGCCGCGCCGGGGACGGCGAGCACACCGGTCTTCTTCTTAAGAGTGATGGTAACATTCGCGGTCATGTCCGGCTTGAGCTTCCCCTCCGTATTATTGATACTGATCAGCGTAATATAGTTCACGACGTTTTCCTGCAGCACCGCGCGGGGATAGATCGCGGTCACCTTGCCCTTGAAATCCTTATCAGGAAACGTGTCTACGGTGAAGAACGCATCCTGTCGGACGGCGATCTTCCCCACATCGGTCTCATCCACATACGCGTTCACTTCCAGCCGGTGCAGGTCGATAATGGTGATGAAGGTCGGCGCGTTCATCCCGGCCGCCACCGTCTCGCCCTCCTGAGTGGTCACGGCCGCAACGGTGCCGCTGATCGGCGCCTTGATCGTGGCGTATGAGAGCTGCGCCTTGCTGTAGTCCAGGTCCGCTTTCGCCTTGTTGACGCGGGCCCTGGCCACGTCGTAGGCGTTCTGATAATCATCGAGCGCCTGCCGGGAAATATAGCCCTTATCGGCCAGGTCCTTATTGCGGCTGAAATCGTTTTTTGCCTTCGCGGTGTTGGCCACGGCCTCCTCATAGCTTGCCGCCGCCTGGTCGACCCGCGCCTGGAGGTCGTCCTGCTCCAGACGGACAAGCACCCGGCCCTTCTTCACCACGTCGCCGATGTTCGCGTAAAGGTGCTCTACCTTGCCCGTGATCCGCGCGCCGACCTTCACCTCTGCCCCGATCTTGGGCTTGATGACGCCGGTGGCCTGGACAAGAGAACCCAGGTCACGCTTCTCCGCCACTGCGGTCGCCGCA
>DATDRO010000109.1:0-3570 GCA_035291685.1 Nitrospirota bacterium
CGAAGGCCTCGGGAAGTATCTCGTCGAGGGCCGCAGCCTCGGCGCGACGGCCCTCCTCAGGGTCAGCGATGTCCTGCGTGCGCTCACGGATGATACGCTTGAACTCATCCGTCCTGGCCCGCAGCTCCGCGTCCGTGAGGCGGGATATCTCCGGCTCAAGAGCGTTGATCTTGTCCACGCGTGCCTGGATGCGCTTGAGCACGCGTTCGTTCTGGGTGCCCATTATTTTCTTGAGAATCATTCCGATCATCAGTTCATCTCCGGTGGTTTAAAAATTATCCCGTATCTTAATCATTTTCCGCCTTAAATTCAAGGGAAATGTCGAAGGTTGTCGAGGGTGCTGACTGATAACCGACAACTCAAAATAAACAACAATAAACGACGTACAATAAACCGCCACGAACGCAGGTCGGCCCCGGAGCGAGAGACGCTGTGAGCGCGCCGTGTAAGGCTCTGTAAAATCTGCCGCTTAAGGACAAAGCGCGGGACATTCTCAACGGTCAAAGCAAGCTGGCGCGCTAAGCGACCGAGCGAAGCGGGCCGATCTGCGTCGGCAGAAACTCAAATACGAAAGAGGCTTTATTATAGAGTTGATTTGGTCCTGCATCCGGCTGCAGGCATCACCACAAAGAAACAGGGCGCCTTGTGCAGACGCCCTGTCGATGGAAAAACCTCGAAATGTTTCTGACGGAAGCAGATGCTGTTATTTAACCTTTCTCGCCCCGACCTTCTGGGGATCGCCCTTGTAACCGAGCTCTTTCCAGTTCAGCCTGCCGTTCTTGCTGTGGCAATCAATGCACTTGAGGGCCTGGTCTTTCGGAACGACCATGTGGTTGATGCGCCAGAACATCTTCGTCTCCACGAATCCGTAGCTGCCGCTGTAAGGAAGTCCGCTCGCGGTCATGCCGTCGGTGATGGCCTTCTGCCAGTCCATATGCTTCCAGTAGCCGCCGAAGGTGTTCGGGGTCACAAGGTAGTTGTTCTTCGAGTCATAGGGCTGTTTCCCGCCCATGACCTTGAAGGGATAGATCTTTGCTTTTTTGTCCTTGATGCTTCCGATGGGCCTGGTGATGTACACGATCTTTTTGGGGTCTACTTTCTCGCCGAGCAGATAGCGCTCGGATTTGCCGTTGTACCAGGCGTAGGCCGGGACAACGTTCTTCGCCCACTTGAACTCGCCCTTGATCGCGGCGTAGTCTTCCATGTCGTTCTCGTCTTCCTTGGGCTTGCGCTCCTTGTCTCCCGCCTTGGACCAGTCCCACCACATCTTCGTGGCCTCATCCTTGGCAAAGGTCGGGATATGGCAGGTCTGGCAGGCAACGGTCTTCGTGTGCTTGTTCAGCCGGTCGTTCTTGTGGGGAGCTGCATCGTGGCAGCCGCCGCATTCGACACGTTTGCCATCGCCCACGGACACGGACATGGCCTGGCCCGGTATGTCGTGGTTCTGCGTCTGGTGGCAGCCCTGGCAGGCCAGATTGGCGCCATCAGTTCCCATGTGGACGTCATAGGTCCGCTTGGGGTTGGTCTGCGATGAATCGAGGTCGCCGTGCTTGATGTGGTCGCCGCCGCCGCCGAAGAAGTGGCAGGTGCCGCAGTTCGCCCTTGCGGGCTTGCCCACGTTCTGGGCGACCTTGAGGAGATCAACCGCGGGATCGGGATTGCCCGCGCTCTTCTGCTCCTTCTTGTAGGTCCCGGTGGTATCGTGGCAGACGAGACAGTCAACGGTCGAGGGATCGCTGAAGGAAAAGGTCGCGTCCTTCCAGCCGTATCCGGCGTGGCAGCTTGTGCACCGCGGCCAGTTGGAGGCGATGGAAATGCAGAAATTATTGATCGAGCCTTTTTTCCCGATGGCCGCCTTGCCTTTGCCGGGAACTTCCTGCGTTGTTTCCCAGGTCCAGTGAACGGTCTTCATGAAATCCCTGGCCTGCTTTTCATGGCACTGCAGGCACGCCTTCGTCACTTCCGGGCCGCTCGTGAAGGGGCCCTTTACGCGCTCGGCATGGCTCGCGCCGAAAGCGAGGCCCGCGAACAGGACCGTGATGCAGAACATTAACATACTGCTTGCCGCCTTCTTCATCTACTTCCTCCTGATTCGGTAGAGCGTAATGTCAAACTTTAACCACAGAGATCACAGAGAACATCTTGAATTGAAAAAGCAAATGCAGCTTTGGGCTTTCCTCCCCCTCTGAGGTCTCTTTTTTTAAAAGTCCTCGACGGTTCTTCTTTCGCCCTCTTAACCATGAGTGCACAGAGAATCTTATTGAAAACGGTTTCTTGGTGTTCGAGTTTTCCCCGGGCATTCCTCAGTGTTCTCTGTGGTTGACACTACCCTGTAATGGGTCCTGAGAGTCGCTTACTGGCATCCTTCGGTCATCTTGCGGAGCTTTATGCCGGAGTTCTTGCCGTCCTTGGTCACATACTTCGCTTCGCCCTTCTCGCCTTCCTTCACCTTGGAGAGCAGGTCGGCGTCATCGTACACCACGGTTACGGCAGCGCCTTCCTTCGGCTGGATCGTCACGCTCTTGGTCGCGGCGTCGATCTTGGTAACCGTGCCCTTCACCTTCTGCTCCTCCTGCGCAACTGCAACCATGCTGAGCGAAAACGCGACAAGGACAGTTACGAGTACCACCATGATCTTCTTCATAATTCGTGTTCACCTCCTTTCAAAAACTTGGCTTATTCGTAAATGTTGAGCGCCGCATAAGTAATGCAACGAGATCAATTTCTTGTCGATCTGTAGCCGGCAGCCGACCACCCTCTCCTTCAAGGAGAGGGCCGGGGTGAGGATGGGTTTGTACCGCGCTTTTCAATACCCATCCCCACCTTAATCCTCCCCTTGAAGGGGAGGAAACTTGTTTCCGATCATGGCGCAAAAAGACCGCCTATTGCATTAGTTATACGGAGAGCTATAGTTTGCTCCTGAAGCGTCCGTACCGGGAAAAGCTTCGCTGATTTGAAATATTCATAGTTGCGCAAATTCTAAACTATATAGCACCGCGTGCTACTAAAGTCAATAGAAAACTGGGAAGGATGGGTCCAAAATCAAACACGGATTTAAAGCTTGACAAAACAGGCTGATTACGCTAAAAGTTTATCTATGCGAAATCAGATATTGACTGACAAAGCGATATTTGAAATGCAGTCAGAGATCTGCAAGACCCTCACCAACCCCAAGAGAATAGAGATCCTCAACGCACTCAGGAATGAAGAGAAGACCGTCACGGAGTTAGTTGCAGCGCTCGGTGTGTCCAAGGCAAACGTGTCACAGCATCTTGCCGTCATGAGACACAAAGGCATCCTCGCCACGCGCCGGGTCGGCGTGAACATACACTACCGCGTGGCGAACCCAAAGGTGATCGACGCGTGCACCCTGATGAAGGAAGTTCTGTTCGAACAGCACGCGGCAAAGAAAAAGATCATGTCCGGCACCTGACGTAAAAGAGAACCGCTTCCTCTCTTTTTTTGTGTTTTATAGTTGCAGGAATCATAAACAAAGAACATCGTCGCGCATCATTCGAATGATCGTTTGCTTTTCACGAATCTGTTTCAGCTTTGAGCTTGAACGTCTGT
>DATDRO010000110.1:0-2836 GCA_035291685.1 Nitrospirota bacterium
CGTTCTGCACCACCCGGGACAGGTCCTCGGCGCCCTTCGCCACCTGCTCGATCGAGACCGTCATCTGCTCCACCGTGGAGGAGGTCTCAACCACCGTTGATGCGAGGGTCTCCATGTTCTTCGCCACCTGGTCCGTGGTCATCGTCAGCTGCTCGATGGTGGACGAGGTCTCGGACACGCTCGAGGCGAGGGACTCCATGTTCCTGGCCACGTTCTCGACGGACGCCATCATCTGCGTCACGGAGCTCGACGTTTCCTGGACATTGGCCGAAAGTGCGTCGGCGTTTTTGGCCACGCTCTGGATCGAAGCGGCCATCTCTTCCATGGACGTGAGCGTCTCTTCCGCCGCCTGGGAGGTGGTCGAGGCGCCCTGCTTTACCTGCCGGGAGCCAGTTGCCATCTGCTCGGCCGACGACGCGGTCTTGGACGCTGTCTGGCGGATGCTGCTGATCAGGCCCCTGAGGTCGGCGATCATCTTGTTCGTAGCCCGGCCCAGCTCCCCGAGCTCGTCGTTCGTGGTCGCCGCCACCGACTGCGAAAGATCGCCCGCGGCAACGTGCCCTATCACGGCCTTGAGACTTTCAACGGGCCTGAGCGCTATCAGGCGAAACAGGATATATACGATCAACGAGATAACGCCCATCGTAATGATCGACAGGAAAAAGATAATGATCTGAGAATTACGGAGCGCCGCGTTCACCTGTGCCATGGACAACAGCATCTTCACGCTGCCGATCTGCTCGGCTCCCTGCAGCACAGGGCTGGTAAGCTCGATCAGGCCACGTTTCTCTTTTGGTTCTTGCAACTGGTGGGTGAGCGGTTGGCCGTCCTTGTCCAGGATCACGACATAGGCCACATCCCTGTCGCCCTTGGAAATATCCTGCACATAGTTTTCCAGATAACCGAAGTTGTAGCTTAACATGGGCTCTGCGGAGATCCCTGACAGGAACTGCACGAGGTTGCCGCCTTTTTTGTTCAGTTCGGTAACGAGTATCTTTTTCTCATGAAGGCTGAGGACGACTGCCATCAGGGAAAACACAAGGGCAAGCGCCAGCAGAATGGCGACAAGGAATTTTTTTGTCAGTTTCCAGTTCTTCATAAAGTTCATCATGATCGTTCCTCCAGTTAAATAGTTCTAAAAACCACCGCACCTGTACGACACGAGGCATGTTCGAGGATGCGTGATACTGTTTGTATCCCGCATCCTCGAACGCGCACCCTGCTTTTATATCAAGGGGCGGGGGACAGTGCGCCCGCCCCTCGCCCGTTCCGAGAGAAAACAGTTATCTTAAAATGCCCCCACCAACTTGGCCGCCTGCCGAAGCTGGTCATAATCCTTGTCTGACACCGCTGCGAAACCAGCGAGCTTCGCAGCACCGAGGATTTTTTCGGCATCAGGGTCGCCGGGCCTGAGCTTGAGCAGAGCCGTCTTGATCTTTGATGCCGCGCCCTTGTTCAGTTTCGGTGTCGCAAAAACCGGCCAGTTCGGGAAATAATCGGAGTAGGCCACGATCTTGATCTGCGACAAATCAACCTTGTCTTTCATCTTATCCAGATCGTCCTCCCGTATCCCGCCCGCATCGGCAGCTTTGTTAAATACCGCCATGGTCACGTTGTCATGTTTCTTTGCAAAGGGGATCGTCGTGAAATCCTTCTGGATGTCCAGGCCCGCCTTGGTCAAGAGCAGCATCTGGAAGATGTAGCCGGCGGCCGAGTCCTTTTCGACGAAGATGAGCTTCTTCCCCTTCAGGTCCGGCATTTTTTCGATTCCGCTGTCTGTCCGAGCGATGATGATGCCCCGAAACCTGGTGCCGGCCTTTTTCTCTGCCGACAGCGCCAGAGGCTCGACAGCCACGTCCTTTTTAAGCTGGATATAGACAAGGGAATTCGCAAATGCCATGTCCACCCGCCCGGATGTTACCAGCGCCTTAAACGCATCGAAATCTTTGGGAATCACGAGGCTTACCTTCTCGCCTGTTTCTTTCGTAAGGTATTCTGTGAGCGGCGAGTACATAGTGGTCAGCTCTACTGCGCTCAAGCGCGGGAGAATCCCGAACTTGATCTCTGCCGAGGCATTGCTTGAAAGCAAGCACGATAGTACTGCACATACTATCACCATGACTGATGCAAGCCTTCCGGTTCTTTTCATGATTCCTCCTTTGCTGCTGCGTCCTCACAGGGACGGATTTTCAAACTATTACGCCAATATGTTGTCGTTGTTCCCGGCCTCTATTCATATGCACTCTACCCGACCGCTTGCCGGGTCTCTTTTGAAAGCACCTTGTCCAGTTCCATTATCATGATCAATCGTGCCTCGATCTTCCCGATACCTTTTACAAAAGCTTTTGTTCCCTCGACATCTCCGGGCGGGGTATCTACGGAGGCCGTCGGAATCCTGATCACCTGGGTCACGCTGTCTACAAGCAGCCCCAGAACCCTGGCGCCGCACTCCACGACCATAATCCGGGAATTTTTTGTGAGAACTCCGTCAGACAGTTCCAGTCTTTTGCGAAGATTCAGCACGGGGATGACCCTTCCCCGAAGATTGATGACCCCTCTCACAAAGTCCGGCGCATTCGGCACCGCCGTGATCTGGGTCACGCGAATGATTTCCTGCACGCTGCTTATTTCGATGCCGTATTCCTCCCTGTCCACGTTGAAGGTGACCAGGTGCAGCGTCGGCCCCGTGTTGGAAGTTGCGGGTTCGGAGTTCGGAGTTCGGAGTTCAGACACTTCATTGCCCCTAATTTCATCATTCCGCATTCCGGATTCCGCATTCGTCATTCCCAATATCTCCTCTGCCAGCCCGAAGGCGGGAAGGGTAATCCCGGGCGTC
>DATDRO010000111.1:0-11085 GCA_035291685.1 Nitrospirota bacterium
CGCGTTCCTGCATAGTGCGTAATAGGGGCTTGAAGAGAATGATGTTCAGCGCCAGAAGCAGCACGATAAAATTGACAAGCTGGAAGTACAGTGAGCTGTTGATGTCTATCATTCCGAAAGCCTCTCACAACAAGGGAAACAGCGATTCGCAGTGTCTATAGGCCATGAAAATTATCATAACGAAAAACCATTGTCAAGGTTTTTAGCTATAAATAATATAAATGCCCGCACGGTTTTTGGTTATAGAAATAAGAAAGAGAAATTCAAAACAGTGTTTTCAGTGAAGGGGATCGCAGGGCGTCATTACGTGCCGGCGCGGCCATGGCGTGAAGAGTGTTGAGGTGATGGAGAAGGAGGATTTTACTGTTAAAGAAGACTTCACAAGATATGTCCTGTCTTCTGACCATGCCTCATTCTATTCCGTATTTCTTCATCTTATTATGCAGACTCTTGCGGCTTATCTTGAGCATGTCCGCTGTCTCCTGCCTCTTGCCTCCCTGCGCTTCGAGGGCTTTTTGTATGATCTGCTTTTCTATCTGCTCCGTGATTTCTTCCACCGCCCCCGGCAGGGAAAGCCTCGTGCGCTTTTCCGGATCATTGAACAGATCTGACTCTATCAGATATTCAAAATTCTTTGTCGCTCCGGCCCCGAGGATGCCTGTCATCTCGTCCCCGGAAATCTCCTCTCCCGAGGAAAGGAGCACCGCCCGCTGGATGATGTTATCGAGCTCGCGCACATTTCCCGGCCACCGATATTGCATAAGCTGCGCTTCGGCGCCGGAAGAGAGCCTCTTGCGTACAAGGCCGAGGCTGTCTTTGCACTTTTGGAGAAAGAAGTCCGCGAGAAGAGGGATGTCTTCTCTCCGCTCGCGGAGCGGGGGTATGGGAACAGGCACCACGTTCAGCCGGTAATAGAGGTCTTCGCGGAACTTTCCTTCAGCCACCGCCTGGGAAAGGTCCCGATGGGTGGCTGTGATCAGCCGGATGTCCACGTGCAGGGGCTTCACCCCGCCGACACGCTCAAAGGTCCGTTCCTGGAGCACGCGAAGTATCCTGGTCTGCATTGCGGCAGGCATGTCTCCGATCTCATCGAGAAAGACCGTACCCTTGTCGGCAGACTCAAATCGTCCGATCCGCAGCTGGTGCGCTCCGGTGAATGCCCCCTTCTCGTGTCCGAAAAGCTCGGCCTCGAGCAGCGTCTCGGGAATGGCGGCGCAGTTCACGGCCACGAACGGCCCGTTCCGCCGGCGGCTCTGATAGTGGAGAACCTTTGCGGCAAGTTCCTTCCCGGTGCCGCTCTCTCCGGTGATGAGCACCGTACTATCGGACCCGGCAACCTTGAGCAGAAGCTCCCTGAGATGAAGGATGGGGGGGCTTTTGCCGAGGATCCGCTCCGGCGTATATGTCTGTTCCGTGCTCTCCTGAAGCTGCCGAACCGTTCTGAGCAGGCGAACGCGTTCAGCCGCGCGCCCAACGACCACCCGCACCTCGTTGATGTCCGCCGGCTTGCTGAAGTAGTCGTAGGCCCCCTCCTGAATGGCCTCGTGCGCCGTTTCGCGCGTGCCGAACGCGGTAACAATGATGACCGCTATGTCCGGGTCGAGCGCGCGGATCTTTTTCAGCGCCTCCATACCGCCCATGCGCGGCATCTTGAGGTCCAGGATGACGATATCGGGCCGACTCTCTTTCAGGCGCCCAAGCGCCTCTTCTCCGTCACCCGCCTCACTGCATGCGTATCCCTGTTTCCCGAGCGCTTCGGACAGGAAGAACCTCATGCTCGGTTCATCGTCGACGATCAGGATTTTTGTGTTTTCCATATTTTTATAAAGCCTTTCACCGCAGAGAACGCAGAGTTCGCAGAGAAATTGTTAAGTTTCATTTTTGTCCTTCGTCCCACGTCCCTCGTCCCCCGCCCCCCGTCCCCCGTCCCTCACCCCGCCGGCAGTATGATGCGGAATACCGTCTCGCTTTCCGTGTTCTCCGTCGAGATGCTGCCTCCGTGCGAGGTGATGATCTGATGCGCGATGGCCAGACCGAGGCCTGATCCCTTTTCTTTCGTCGTAAAAAACGGTTCGAACATCCGTTCTTGTACCTCCGGATGTATCGGAGGCCCGGTATTCCCGATCTCGACAGCGATCGAACGCGTCTCGGACAAATAGAAGGTCTTGAACCGTACCCTGCCGCCGGTTGACACTGCTTCAAGGGCATTCAAGAAAATATTAAGAAAGGCCTGGACCAGTCTTCCCCGCTCACCCATGATCTTCGGGATCTCTCCGGTATCCGCGATTACAGATTGCCGGCTTCCTTCCGGAATAAGTTTTCCGCCTGCACCATGCGCGGCGAGGTCCCGCGCCTGGATGAGCAGCGCATTGACATCACACATCTCCCGGGCAACGGCGCCCTGCGTGAGGCCGAGCAGTTCTTCCACAACTTTGTTCAGACGGTCTGTCTCCTGCACAATGATCCTGCTGTATTTTTTCCGGGGGTCCTGGTCCGGCAGGTCCTCCTGGATCAACTGCGCCATGCCTTTAATAGCGCCGAGCGGATTACGCACCTCGTGCGCAACGCCGGCCGCGAGCCGGCCGAGACTTGCCAGGCGGAGCCGCTGCTGGAGATCTTCGTGCATCTGTTTGATGCCCGTCAGGTCCAGAAAATTTGCCACCAATCCGGACGTTTTCCCATCTGCGTCCTTGAGAAGAGAAGTGGTTACCCCGACCGCGATATCCGCACTTCCGGCGTCTGCGCGGCCCGCGGCTCCCCTGATACGGACCTCCCTGGATGAATAGGACCTGTTATGCCGCAAACCGTCCAGGATCACCTTCTCCATATCCGGGCTGTGAACAACTCTCCTGCAAATGTCCGCCAGCGGCCTGCCGAGAAGCTCCTGTGACCGGCATGCAAAGATGTGTTCCGCGGTGGGGTTGACCGCGGTCACGCGGCCATCCCGGTCAAAGGCGATCACACCTCCGGACATACCCTCAAGAATGGACACATACCGGCTGAGCGAGCTCATCACCATGCTGAAATCCCTGCCGAGAATAGCGAAATCATCCTCAGGTTCCGTTTTCCGCTCATCGGCAATAAATGCGCGTGAACCTCCCATAAATCTTTTTATCGGCGACAGGATGGAATATGCGATAACAAGCCCAGCCGCGAGAGCTGCGGTCGCCGACACCCACATGACCAGTCTGAGCGTATGCACGCTCTCGCGGAACGCATCCGGCGATGCGGACAAAGCAAGTTTTTCCACATATTTTATTGATATATACATGGGGCCGAGGACGAACAAAACGAGAAAGAACGGGATCAAAACCGCGAGGCTCAGTTGATATTTTTTGGTAAGAAGGCGCTGAAGGATATTTTTCAGGAAGTCACGCATGAATGTTTTCGCATGAGAAAAGGGGGCTTGTTGATTTTAAATTTATTAATGTCATTATCTATTTCTTAAACAGGCTGATCATGTTCCACATCGGCAGGAATATTCCCAATGCCATGAACAGGACCATCCCGCCCAGAAAGAGAAGCAGGATCGGCTCGATCAGTGTCGAGAGGTTGCGGAGGGTATATTCGACGTCCATGTCATAGTAGTCGGAAACCTTGGCCAGCATGGTGTCGATGTTCCCGGTCTCTTCGCCCACCGAGATCATCTGTATGACAAGCGGCGGAAACATGCCCGAGGCCTCCATGGGCTCCACAAGGCCCTTGCCTTCGCGAAGGTCTTCGCGCATCTGGTCCACGACCCGGGCTATCACCACATTGCCGACGGTCTCGGCCACGATCTCGAGCGTGAGCATCATGGAAATGCCGCTTTTCTGCATGGCGCCGAACACGCGCGCAAATCGCGAAAATGCCACTTTCTGGAACAACATGCCGAACACCGGCAACTTGAGTTTTATTCTGTCCCACTGCCATCGGCCGCGCTGTGTCCTGAGATACCAGATCACCCCGCCGGCGAACAGAACCAGGCCAAGCAGCACCAGATACCAGTAGTTCTGAACAACGTAATTTATGCCGATCAATACGCGGGTGGGCATAGGAAGCTCTGTCTTGAATCTGGAGTAGAGCGCCGCGAACTTCGGGATCACAAAGCTGACGAGGAATGCGAACGCCAAACAAACGGCGACCACCACGATGAGAGGATACCGCACCGCCGCCTTTACCCGCGCGCGGGTCTCAGCATCGTGCTCGGCAAGAAGCGCGAGCCGCTCCAGGATGTCGTCCAGGATGCCCGCTGTTTCGCCGGCCCGGATCATGCTTACATACATCTTGCTGAATATCCCGGGATGCCTGGCAAGCGCGTCTGAAAATGCCGCCCCTGCCTCCACATTCTTCCGCATATCAACGATTGCGGCCTTGAGGCGGGAGTTCTCGGTCTGTCTCTCTATCGTGGCAAGACTTTGAACAAAGGGGACGCCCGCCCCCATGAGCGTGGAGAGCTGCCTGCTGAACACGATCAGGTCCTGGGAAGTGACCTTTTGGAGCCTCTGCATGAGGTCGTTCACATCAAAACGTGAACGCGCCTGCTCTTCGATCCGGACGGGGATATAACCCATGGAGGAAAGCTGATCGGCCACCGCATCTTTCTTTGCCGCTTCCATCATGCCCGACTGCAGGGCGCCGTCTTTATCTCTCGCCTTGTATCTATATTGGGGCATGTGGTAATCCGCTCCTCGGAAGGACGGTCCCGGTTAAGCTTAAGTCCAAATCGCTCAACAGGAAACAACGTATTCTAAAATTAGCATAAAACCCGAGATTCCGCAACCATGTTAACCGAAAAATAAATATTGACAGGGAGAGGACTGCGAACAGGCAGCCCCTGAGCGCTTGCCGTGTTGAAGCGTGCTGCATACATCAGGTGAACCTCATATTCCTGTTCCCTGACAGCCAAAGCGTCATACAAAACGGCTTTTTCCGTATTCCGGCACGCTACACGGCGGAGCGAGAGGGCTGCCTGAGAACTTCAATGTCTATTTTGGGGTTAAATAAATTATTGACAAACCCGTTTTTCTGCGGTATAGTTTCCTCGTCAATCGAGATAGCCTAATCAAAACCCCTGATAATATCAAACCCAGCGCAATAACCAGGTTGAATACAAAAGCATGCCATGCTTGCACAGAAAGCTCATTTCTCTCAAATTAAATCGCAACCGGATATGGCCGTTTCTAACACATCCTGCACGCTGACAATTCGATGAAACCGCGCTCACCTATTGCTGATTTCTCCGACAGGAGCTCATATATAATTATCGACCTGCCTTCATGCGTTAAGGACAAGAACCTATATGCCCGCGCCGAGGCCCCGGGTAAAGGAGCAGAACTATGAATTTGACCGAACTGAAAGTAAAGAACATCGGTGAGCTCGCCGAGATGGCGAACGAACTGAACGTCGAAGGCGCCAGCGGCATGAGGAAGCAGGAGCTCATCTTCGCGATCCTCCAGGCGCAGACCGAAAAGAACGGGATGATCTTCGGTGAAGGCGTTCTCGAGATCCTGCCTGACGGATTCGGCTTCCTCCGGGCGCCGGATTACAATTATCTCCCGGGGCCCGACGATATCTACGTATCACCCTCCCAGATCAGGAGATTCAGCATCCGCACCGGGGACACCGTCTCCGGCCAGATACGGCCTCCGAAGGAGGGCGAACGCTACTTCGCGCTGCTCAAGGTGGAGGCGATCAACTACGAAGACCCCGAAGTGTCCCGTACGAAGATCCTTTTCGACAACCTTACCCCCTATTATCCGGAAGAAAAAATAAAGCTCGAACAGTCCCCCACGGACTACACGACCCGCGCCATGGATCTGATCACCCCCATCGGCATGGGCCAGCGCGGTATGATCGTGGCCCCGCCCCGGACCGGCAAGACCATGCTCCTCCAGGCCGTGGCCAAGGCGATACTTAAAAACCACACGGAGATAAAGCTCATCATACTCCTCATTGACGAGCGTCCCGAAGAGGTGACCGACTGGCAGCGCCAGGTCAAGACCGAGATCATCAGCTCCACCTTCGACGAGCCCCCGCAAAGGCACGTGCAGGTAGCGGACATGGTGATCGAACGGGCCAAGCGCCTCGTGGAACATAAAAAGAACGTGGTGATCCTGCTCGACAGCATCACGCGCCTTGCCCGGGCGCACAACGCCATCATTCCGGCGAGCGGCAAGGTGCTCTCCGGCGGCCTCGACGCGAACGCCCTCCAGAGGCCGAAGCGGTTTTTCGGCGCCGCACGGAAGATCGAAGGCGGCGGAAGCCTTACGATCCTCGCCACGGCCCTCGTGGACACGGGCAGCCGCATGGACGATGTGATCTTCGAGGAATTCAAGGGGACCGGCAACATGGAGCTCCACCTCGACAGAAAACTCGTGGACAAGCGCGTCTTCCCGGCCATCGACATCAACCAGTCCGGCACCCGGAAGGAAGAGCTCCTCGTGGAAAAAGAGGACCTCAACCGCATGTGGGTCCTGCGAAAGGTCCTGAACCCGCTGTCCACCGTTGAGAGCATGGAATTCCTCCTCGAAAAGCTTAAACATGCCAAGACCAACCGGGATTTCCTGGATTCCATGAATAAGTAGCTCCGTTAGAGGGCAAAGCGCTCCCGAGATCATCACTGGTGGTTTTCACCACCGTCTCCGAAATGATATGCCCTCTGTTAGAGACGAAGGCTTCTCTAACAGAGTAAATTTTTCTCTTGTATTTTTAAGTGGTTTGGTATATTATTTCGGCCTTGACAAACAAGGTGCCTTCACCGGGGACGCTGAGGGTATAATTCAGGAAGTTAAGAAGATAAAAGAGTAGCAAGTTTTTTATATTATTGGGAGGATAGAAAATCATGAAACAGGGAATACATCCTGAATACGTGCCGGCAAAAGTGAGCTGCGCCTGCGGCATGTCGTTTCAGTCCAGATCCACAAAAGAGTCCTTGAGGCTTGACATCTGTTCGGCCTGCCACCCCTTCTTCACCGGCAAGCAGAAACTCATCGACACCGAAGGCCGCGTGGACAAGTTCAGGAAGAAATACAAAAAAGCGTAGCTTTCTAACTTACAACACTGAGGGTATCGTAGTTTGTCGTCAGTTGGCGTATTGAGGTTTCCTGTCTTGTCGGAGAAATTAAACATAGGCGGTCAGGCGGTGCTCGAAGGCGTGATGATGCGCTCTCCGCACGGCTTTACCGTGGCCGTGCGCAAAGGGGGCAAGCCCGGCGCAGACATCGTGGTTCTCAGGGAAACGCTGCGCCCGCTCGGCGAACGGTTCCCGCTCTTCAAGAAAAGGATCATCCGCGGTTCCGCGGCCCTGTTCGAGGCCATGTGGCTCGGCGTCAGGGCGCTCAACTTTTCCGCAAATGAGGCCATGGAAGACGAGGACGGCAAAAAAGAAGAGATCGGCCCGCTTGCCCTGGCAGGGACCATGGTCCTGGCGATCGCGTTCGCTCTCGGACTGTTCCTGGCGCTCCCCCTTCTGCTCACCAATCTGCTCGGCATGAAATACGGCATTGTCGGCAACAGCAGTCTCGCGTTCAATCTCACCGACGGTGTTCTGCGGGTGGCCCTTTTCCTCGGCTATGTGTCCGGCATCTCGTTCATGAAAGACATCCGCAGGGTCTTTGAGTATCACGGGGCGGAGCACAAGGCCATCGCCGCGTACGAGGCCGGCATTGACCTCACGGTGGAGAACGCGAAACGCTATTCGTGCATTCACCCGCGCTGCGGCACCAGCTTTCTGCTCGCGGTGGTGGCCCTTTCGATCGTCGTGTTTTCGCTCATCCCGGGAGCATGGCCGCTCTGGGCAAAGGCAGCGTCACGGGTGGTGCTCCTGCCGGTGATCGCGGGATTGTCCTACGAATTCATCAAGTATACCGCGAAAAGACGCGGGCACCCGTTGATCGAACTCGTGATACAGCCGGGGCTCTGGCTCCAGCGCCTCACGACGCGGGAGCCGTCGGGGGACCAAATAGAGGTGGCCATCAGGGCGCTGAATGAGGCCCTCGCCCTGGAACCCCGCTGACGCGGGGTTTTTTGTTTGTGGTGTGTTACCGCCGAGATCGCCGCGAACTTGAGGAATTGAGAAGGTGAGCAATTGAGCGCCTTTAAATCTCAACTTCCCAACTTCTTATCTTCTTAACTTCGCTTTATATCCCGCGCGTTCTCTGCGGTGCAGAATAAATTTATGCTGAAAAAACTGGGCGCTGTTGTAGAAAAATATGACGATCTGACCAGGCTCCTGTCAGACCCCTCGATCGCTTCCGATCACCAGAAATATCAGAAATATTCCAAGGAACGGTCGGACATAGAGGATGTTGTGCTGCACTACCGCACGTACCAGGATGCCCTGAAACAGATAGAAGACGCTGAAGAGATCACCAAGGACAAGCAGGCGGACCCGGAAATCCGCGAATTGGCGGAGACGGAGCTCAAGGAGCTCCGGGCAAAATGTGCGCAGATGGAACAGGATCTGCGGCTCATGCTCGTTCCGAAGGACCCCCGGGACGAGAAGAACGTTTTCCTCGAAATTCGGGCCGGAGCGGGCGGTGATGAGGCCGGTCTCTTTGCGGCCGAGCTCTTCCGCATGTATTCCCGCTATGCCGAGAAAAAGCGCTGGAAGGTCACGGTGCTCGACATGAGCATCTCGGGCGTCGGAGGAGCAAAAGAGGTCATCGCCCAGATACAGGGCAAGGGGGTGTACAGCAGGCTCAAGTACGAGAGCGGTGTGCACCGGGTACAGCGCGTGCCGGCAACGGAATCGAGCGGCAGGATCCATACCTCCGCGGTGACCGTGGCGGTGCTGCCCGAGGCCGACGAGGTGGATATCCAGATAGAGCAGAAGGACCTTCGCATTGATACGTACTGCTCGTCGGGCCCCGGCGGCCAGAGCGTGAACACCACCTATTCCGCGGTCAGGATCACCCACATTCCCACGGGCGAGGCGGTCGCGTGCCAGGACGAGCGGTCCCAGCTCAAGAACCGCGAAAAGGCCATGAAGATACTCCGTTCGCGCCTGCTCGAGCGGGAACGGGAGAAGCAGGAGGCCGAAACCGCCCAGGACCGCAAGTCACAGGTGGGCACCGGCGACCGGAGCGAAAAGATCAGAACGTATAATTTCCCGCAGAGCAGGGTGACCGATCACCGCATCGGGCTTTCGCTCTACCGGCTCGAAGCCGTGCTCAACGGCGACCTCGATGAGTTTGTCGAAGGCCTCACCGCGGCGGACAATGCGGAGCGGCTGAAAAACCTGTAAGTGCAGTGGGGAATTCGGAGTGCGGAATGCGGAGTGAAAATCGGCAAAAAGCAATATTCCGAACTCCGCGCTCTACGCTCCGCACGTGGAACAAGTGACCATCGCCGAAGCCATAAACAAAGCGGCGTCAATATTATCAGCGCGCGGCGTGAGCGAAGCCAGGCTCGATGCCGAGGTGCTCCTGCGTTTTATTCTCAACAGAGACCGCGCCTGGATCATGGCGCATGCCGGCGAACCTCTCGATGAGGATAAGCGGGGCATCTTTGAAAAAGCGGTCGCTCGCAGGGCAAAGCGCGAACCGCTTCAATATATAACCGGCAAACAGGAATTCTGGGGCCTTGATTTCATCGTCAAGCCGGATGTGCTCATCCCGAGGCCCGAAACCGAGCTCGTTGTTGAAACAACGCTCAAGATAACAGAACACGGACGACGGTCAACAGAGGGCGATACCTCGTTCACGATCGTCGATCTTTGCACTGGTTCGGGCTGCATCGCCGTGAGCCTTGCACGGGAGATACGGAACGCGCGCTTCTTTGCGATCGATACCTCGGGAAGGGCCATTGCCATTGCGAGAGAGAACGCGAGGAAGCACGGCGTTTCAGAGCGCATACGGTTCCTGGAGGGCGACCTGTTCCAACCCCTGGAGGAGCTTGACGTCCGCGGCCGGGTGGATATCATCACCGCGAATCCGCCGTATATACGGTCAGGCGATTTGCGCGGGCTTCAGCCCGAGGTAAGGGATTTTGAGCCGGAAATAGCACTTATCGCCGGACCGGGGGGCAGAGAGGTCCACCAAAAAATAATAGAAGCTGCGCCGGCTTTTTTAAAAAAACATGGCTCGCTTATTATGGAAATGGGCGAAGGCCAGGCTAAAGCGCTTTTCGAGATGGTAAATAAAGACGGCAGGTACGCAGCGCCGGAGATCCTGAAAGACCTGGCAGGAATAGACCGAGTGATTGTTGCTCAAAAAAAGTAGTCAGGAGACAGAATCCAGAAGCCAGGAGAAAACATAAATAATGCTGTTTTGCTTCTGACTCCTGACTACTGGCTCCTGACTTCTCAATAACTATGAAAACCATCGTCATCAACGGCGGCAAAAAACTGAACGGCGAAGTGACCATCAGCGGGGCGAAGAACGCGGCGCTGCCGATCATCGCGGCGGGGCTCCTGTGTGAAGGAGAGCACCGGGTGTCCAACGTGCCGGACCTGGCAGACCTCACGACGCTCGGAAAGATACTCCGGAACATGGGGGCGTCATATGCCGTGCAGGATCACGAGGCGAAGCTCGATACAACCGGCCTGTCAAACCCCGAGGCGCCCTATGACCTCGTAAAGACCATGCGCGCCTCCGTGCTCGTGCTCGGCCCGCTTGTCGCCCGTCTGGGCAAGGCCCGTGTTTCGCTGCCCGGCGGATGCGCCATCGGCGCCCGGCCCATAAACCTGCACCTCATGGGCCTCGAAAAGCTCGGCGCGGAGGTTGATATCCAGCATGGATATGTCGTTGCAAAGGCAAAAAGACTTCGCGGCGCGCACATCTATTTTGATATCGTAACAGTGACCGGCACGGAAAACCTCATGATGGCCGCATCCCTCGCACAAGGCGAGACCATCCTGGAGAACGCCGCGCGGGAGCCCGAGGTGGTTGACCTGGCGAACGCCCTTACCGGCATGGGCGCAAAGATCGAGGGGGCGGGCACGGATGTTATCAGGATACAGGGTGTCGAAGACCTCCGCCCCATGCGATACACCGTGATGCCCGACAGGATCGAGACCGGGACGTTCGTGATCGCCGCGGCCATAACCGGGGGCTCGATCTTGATAAAAAACTGTTCGCCCGGGCATCTTGATGCCGTCCTCGC
>DATDRO010000112.1:0-15190 GCA_035291685.1 Nitrospirota bacterium
GGTCGATATTCGCCGCGTGGAGATATGGTCTGATCACCTCAAGGGCCTCGGGAGTGATGTACCCGTTCGTGACAAAAACATTCTTCAGTCCGGCATCGACTGCCAGGCGCGCCGTATCATAGGCGAGTTCAAAAAAGATCGTGGGCTCGGTATAGGTGTAGGAAATGCTGGCGCATTGGGACGCCTTTGCCGCAACCACGATCTTTTCCGGGCTGACGGCTTCACCTATGATACTGCCGCCGCGGTCTCTCGGGAGTTGAGAGATGTCGGCATTCTGACAGTGCAAACAACGAAAATTACAGCCCGGTGTTGCTATCGAATAGGACAGGCTGCCGGGAAGGAAATGGAAGAGCGGCTTTTTCTCTATGGGGTCGATGTTCTGCGCGATGATCTTGTCGTAGACGAGCGTGTAGAGCACGCCGCCCCTGTTCTCACGCACAGCGCAGATGCCTCGCCTTCCGTCTGCGATAAGACAGCGATGGCAACACAGGCTGCACTGCACCTTCTTATCTTCTTTCGTCTCCTGGAACAGCGCCTGCTTCATAATGGTGACTTTCTTTTTAAATTACTTTATAGAGCCTAGATCTTAAATTTTGAATCAAACCAAATACCAATTTTCACACAAAGGCACGAAGGCACGAAGTAAATAGCTGAATTTCAGGCGGGTTTTCTTCGTGTGCTTTGTGGCTTTGTGTGAAACGCCTTGGGTTCTGGTTCAAAGATTTGGTTTTGCTTCCCAAGGGTAACTTTCTTATAAGCTTTAATGTTATGCTTCCCTCTTCCTCCGGCTACAATTTCTCGTGCTTTCTCGGGGCCGTTTCAGAGTGTTTTGTCTTCTCTTCTCCGAGCTTGTGGCTTACGGCTTCGGCACGTATCTTTGCCTTGCATGAAGCGCAGATGGTGTCGGGCGACGGATTACCACACACGAGGCAGCGCTTTTCGCGCGTCGCCATGAGCCCTTCCGCCTCAAAGATCATCTCAAGGAACTCGCTCTCGGACACATGTCCATCCATGTGCAGGTTTTCTCCGAAGATCGTCTTGGGGAGGGTGGTGATCCCGTGCTTGCGCATGAGGTCGGGGAAATCCCGGGCAACAAGAATGTCCGTATGAACGAGATCGTTTTCGAGCGCCAGGCCGATCGCGGTCCCGGCAACAAGCCGGCATTTACCGCAGTTGTTGTCAACGAATACCTGGATATGGACGTCCCTCTCCAGGAGCTTTAAGGCCCCTAATATCGGGACCGAGAACCATACCCTGTCCGTGGAAGCCGCCGCAATGCAGTCCAGAAGCACTTCGAGAAATAAATTGTTGAGCATCCCATAAAACCTGATTGCGCGGCCGGTACTGCCCTGAACCACCAGGGCAGGAGCAGTATGTATGTTGTAGAGGTCTGTTTTGTCCCTGTCCATGATGATATCGTACACTTCGAGGGCGATCCTGGGGGCTTGTGATTTGATATCCTTTGCAAGCGCGAGCGCTGCCGGGCACTGCACACAGCCGGTGTCCCTCGAAAACACCACGAGCCTGACCGGCTTTTTCATTTGCCCTAAAGTATTCTGAATAAGTTTTTGTGTGCTTTCTGATGACATGTTCCTCTCCCTTCGCAACAAGACTGAAGGATACTTTTATTATATCAAATGAAAGAATTTGATGCCGAGACTGCCGGCACCTGTTCAGGATGCAGTAAAAAAGAAATAGAGAATTTACCGCAGGCGCTAAGAGCGCAAAGAATAGCTTGAATATTTTGTTTTAAAATTCTTGAAACCTTCGCGTCCTTTGCGCCTTAGCGGTTCAAGCAATTTCCGGGTTTGTTTGCGTTAAGGTATTCGTAACAATACCTCGGCAACTTCCTCTGCCCGCGATACCATCATGTCATGTCCCGCGTCGATCTCGATCGGCTTCACACCAAGCCGCCCGGCAAAACCCCTGGTAAGTTCAGGGGGAAGGCTCTTATCCTGCAGACCCAGAATATATGTCCGGGGGATCTTCAGATCGGTGAACTGCTTCAAATGGATCTTTTCAAAAAAGACCGCGAGCGGCTGTGGTGTAAGTTTTTTTACGTAGTGGTCCCTTATCTCGCCCTCGAGGTCGGTGAAATAGGACGGCCTGAGAGAGGCCAGGGGGCCATAGATCTCGTTCGCCTTGCCTTCCAGGCTACGGAGCGCCTCCTGCCGTTCCTGCGTAAGCAGATCAATAAGCGCGTCTCCATTGCGCGGAACAACTGCCGCCAGATAAACCAGATGCCGTATCCTTTCCGGCAATTCATCCGCCACTTTCGTGATAACGATCCCCGACATACTGTGACCGACAAGAATAAGGTCGCGCAGATCATTCTTTTCCATATAAGAAAGAACATCGCGGATATAGCTGCTCATGTTCACGCCCTTGCGTCCTTCCGCTCGTTTGCCATGACCGGGAAGATCAAGGGCGATCCCCTTCGCGCCGCCTTTTTGCAAAAGCGGTATAAGCTTGTCCCACAGCCAGGCGCCGCGCAGAGCGCCATGAAGGAATAGATAGGTTTTCATTTTCACCGTCCCCGTGACCGTCCGGGCAAGTAGCTAACGCTTTACCAGCGGACTGGTCCATGATTTTCCGGAAATAGCCTCGGCGCAGAGATTCTCCAATTGCTTGATGATATTTTCAATATACTTGCTGTTCTCGTGAAGCGGCATTTTCCCGAAATCATCAAGTAACTTTGGTGACTGAAACGTTAACAGTTCAAATTGGTTTTCGATCTGGTCTATGGCCAACTGGATCGTCATGGTAATGTAATCGTCAACTTTCGGTCTTTTTTGGCTGAATTCGGGCCGTGATCGCAATTTTTCACTGATGATGTTGCCGATCACGAACAAACAGTGACTCGACACCCTGCTTCCGAAACCGCCGACACTTGGCAAAAAGGCTATGGTCTTGGCATACTGCCGCATCATCGGTCGGTCCCTCGTGTTAATGACCGTCACGATCAGTTGATAGAGGAGCCTTATATACGTATGCACGACAGTATCGTCAACGTCCATGAGGCTGCATGAACAGCACTCGCTCTCCGGCTCTACCAGGTTCGCGACTATTTCTTTTACCATGTCCTCGCGGGACTTGACCATGGCATCATAGATCATCTCATGAACGACAAGATAAGGACGCTGCGGCTCCTTTCGAAGCATTGCCTCATTCCAGCTGCGCCAGATCTCGGGGTGCCTTTTCATGTTCTCGATGAGAAAAAGCAATCGACGCGATATGCTTTTACGCGGGGTCGGCCGCCAGGAAAGCTCCTTGCTCGTCCGGGAGGAATCAGCCACAAGCTGCTTATCCACGTAGGAAAGCATCCATAATCGTTCAAAAGGCTGTTTGCCCAGCAATCGATAAAATGCTTGTTGCAGCAAGACCATGGGACCGAGAAACAGCCGGGGAACGAAGGTAGGCATGATGTGCCTGCCGTAATAAAACTGGGTTGAGGTTTTAAAGAGTTCCAGGTGGGAAGTGGCGCCGTTCGGGCTTGCATTGAACGTGCATACTCTTTGCAGTGCATCGTTTTTCTCAATTACGTTCAGGTATAGCTGTATCACGTCCTGGACATGGATATACGGCAAGGCCGACTCGCCTCTGCCGGCGAGCACACGTGATTTTATCATTACGCCGGACAGCCAGGCATTCAGAAGGGCATACAGGGGCGGGTATTCACACCAGTCACTGAATATTGCCGCCAGCCTGATGATCGTGCAGGGGAACCATTGCGCATATTCTTTGACCAGCTTTTCTCCCTCACGCTTGCTCCATGCATAGGGAATATCGGCATCCGGCGGGCTTTCCTCGTTAATTGCCGTGCCTTTCAATGGAAACGCGCAGGCTGCCAAAGAACTCGCAAAAAGAAACCGTTTTACTGCAAGGAGCCTTGATAGTTCCAATATGTTTTTCGTGCCGAAAACATTTGTCCTCAGGTATTCGGGATTGTTCTCATTGGTAAAATCGTAATATCCGGCAAAATGGACCGTATAATCGACGCCCCCGTGGTCCTTGACCCGCTGAATAATGTCTTTCAGTTTTTCCCAATCGCCGATATCAACCTGGGTCCAGCGCAAATTATCGTCTTTTTGAACTCCTGCCTCCGCCATGGAACGCCGCGCGATACAGAACAGTCGAAATTTTCCGGCCACTGCTTTTATGAAATTCCGCCCCACAAAACCGGAGGCCCCGGTTACGAGAATGCCCGGCAAACTGTAATCCATAATACTCTTTTCCCTTCAGGCTGACGTGAACATCCGATGATCAGTAGTATTATACCAGTTTTATTTTACCCTGACAGAAAGTCGTCTTGAACGATATCGAATTGTTTTCCCCCTGTTCCTCAGCGCGCGCGTTTAAAATCCGATCAAGAACAGCCCCTGTTTTTCCATGAGATAATCGTTACCGGTATAAACAGATATACGAAGATTCTTCTTTGACTTCGAGCTGAAATTTCTGGTTCGCCGCCACTTCAAATCTGTCATACGGTTTATAATCTTTCCATGCTTGCGACCCGGGCAGTTTTACGGTCAGCATTCCCGTTGTCACAATCATGATCTCTTTTTGGGAAGTCCCGAACTCATACTGACCTTTCGCCATGACCCCGGCAGTTGCGGGTCCTTCGCTGGTATTGAACGAGATCGACTTGACCTTTCCTTCAAAATACTCATTTACTTTAAACATATTGTTCGCCCCTTTTGTTTAGCCCAAATTTGAGCTGTTGGATTTCACGTCGCGCAAGCCAATCTGACTACTGACTCCTGACTCCTGACTACTGTTCTTTAATCTTAAACTTCTTCAGCTTATACCTGAGCACCCGCTCACTGATCCCAAGCTTTTCCGCCGCGCGGGTCTGAACACCGCCGGACTCCTTGAGCGCGTCGAGGATGATGCCCCGCTCCATCGTGTCGAGGGTCTCGTTCAGCGAGCTTCCCGATTTCCGGACGCAGATCTTTTCCTCGCTTTCAACCGTGCGAAGGTGAAGCGGCAGATCGGCGCTCGTGATGGTTCCCCCTTTGGACAGCACAACCGCGCGCTCGACAATATTTTCGAGCTCCCGCACATTGCCCGGATAGGAGTAGCGCATGAGCAGGTCTCTCACCTCCGCGGAAACACCGGAGATCTTTTTCCTGTTCGCCTGGCTGTACTTTTTGATGAAATGATCCAGAAGCTCCGGCACATCTTCCTTGCGCTCCCGGAGCGGGGGGATGACCACGGACACCACGTTCAGCCGGTAGTACAGGTCTTCGCGGAACTTGCCTTCGCGCATCGCCTGTTCAAGGTCGCGGTTCGTGGCAGCGATAACGCGGACATCCACCTTGATCGTCTGGTTACCGCCGAGGCGCTCGAACTCCCTCTCCTGGAGCACCCTGAGCAGCTTCACCTGCATTCCCGGCGTCAGCTCGCCGATCTCGTCAAGGAAGACGGTCCCTGTATCAGCCGCCTCGAACCTGCCGATCCTCTTCGCGGTCGCGCCGGTGAACGCCCCTTTCTCGTGGCCGAAAAGCTCGCTCTCAAGCAGGGTCTCGGGAAGTGCCGCGCAATTCACTTTGACGAGCGGAAAATTCGCCCTCGGGCTGTGGTAATGGATCGCCCTGGCCACCAGCTCTTTTCCCGTACCGCTCTCGCCGCGGAGCAGCACCGTCGCGTTGCTCGCTGCCACGCGGCCCGCGAGGTTCAAGGCCTCTTCCATGTCATGGCTAGCGCTCACGATCTCGTCGAACTTATACCGCTCGATCAGCTGTTCCTTGAGCTCGGTGTTCTCGCGGATGAGGTTCTGACGTTCGGAGATCCTGCCGATAAGCACGGCAAGCTGGTCCACGTCTATCGGTTTCGGAAGATAATCGTACGCGCCTGCCTTGATGGCCTTGACGGCTGTCTCGATCGTTCCATAGGACGTCATGATGATCACCGCCATGTCGGGGTTGATCTTCCGCGCTTCGCCCGATATCTGGAGCGCATCCACACCGGGAATATTGCAATCCGTGAGAAACACGTCAAATCGTTCACGTCTGATCGCTTCCACGGCTTCGAGCACGCTGCCCACGGCCAGAACATCATGCCCTTTTTGCTTGAGGGCATCCTCGATCCTGCTCCGCTCCTTCACTTCATCGTCCATAATAAGTACACGGGCTTCCTGCATAAACCTTTATACCTCATCGCCGCAAAGTCTGAAGAATGCAAAATGCAGAGTGCAAAAGGCAAAAGTCAAAATGAAGGAATATAAACCATAATGATCTCGTAAGAAGTCAATTATTCACACGAAGGCACAAAGACACGAAGAAAGGCATATTGAAAACATTCATGTTTTTCTTTGTGTCCTCCGTGTTCTTTGTGTTAGAACGACTTTTTACGAATGCATCAACCATGGCCTACGGCCATACCGTCATTTTGCAATTTGCATTTTGAAATTTGACTTTTGCATTGCTTTTTGGTGTCTCGGTGTCTTTGCTGCAAAATTGTTTACCTGCTATATTTTACTCCCCGTGAGCTTCTCATACAAGTCCAGGACAACCCCCTCCCGCAGACCCCAGTCGCTCACGAGCATCTTCTCGCACCCGCACCATTCCAGGATCTCCTGGGTGATGATCGCCCCTGCAAGAATAATGTCCTCGCGGCCGGCCTCAAGCCCTGCAATGACCCGGCGCTGTTCGAATGTGCTCATCATCAGCATCCGGACCATCGCGTCGATCGATCTCCGGGTCAATACATAATTGGTTATTTTGTCCGGATCGTACCGCGCGAGTCGCTGGTCCATGGCGGCCAGCGTGGTGATGGTGCCGGCTGTGCCCGCGCAGGTACGGCTCCCTCTGGGAACGGGTACGAGCCTGTCCACATGCCCGAGCTCGTCCCGCACCGCCGCCCTGAACGCTGTCTCCTCATCATCCGTCGGCGGATCATGCTTGATGAACCGCTCGGTAAAATAGACGGCGCCCAGCGGCAGGCTCATTGCCACGCACGCTGAACCGGGCCGGGTCAGAATGAGCTCGGTGCTGCCGCCCCCGATGTCGATGACCAGAGCGGACTCCAGGGATTGGCCTTTGAGCGCGCGACCGACGCCCATGAGCGTGAGCCGCGCTTCCTCTTCGCCGGTTATCACCGTGATATTGATCCCGTATCGCGCCTTTGCCTCTTGGATAAATTCCGCCGCGTTTGCCGCGTTCCTGAGGGCGCTCGTGCCGACCGCAACGGTGCGGAACGGTGAGAACAGGGGAACATGAGCGGTAAAGTCGGAAAGGGCGGCAAACGTGCGTTCCTCCGCTTCCCGGGAGAGCATGCCCGTGCGATCAAGGTCCTGTCCCAGTCGGGTTATTGTTCTTTCGGCGTGAAGTTCCCGGAAGGCTTTGTCACCGATCTCTGCGACAAGAAGGCGGAGGGAGTTCGTTCCTATATCGATCCCCGCGAGGATCATTCAAGCAGCGTGTCCTTGAGCTTCGGGGCATACGCCCTGACACGCATCGCGAGCAATTTTGCGACCGCCATGAGGATCCGCACGCCCAGGCGCGGATCGAGGTCGATGACGGCATGAAAATCCTTTCTCGTGAGCAGTATCAGCTCCGACGCGGTTTCAGCCCGCGCGGTCACGAGCCTGTTCTCTTCCTGAAGCAGCGCGAGTTCGCCGAAGAAATCGCCCGGCCCGAGAAGAAGAAGACCTGACTCCTGCCCTTCTCCCGCCATCATGGTGATCCTGACGCTGCCGCTCTTCACAATGTAAAGGGCCTCGGCAGGCATCTGCTCGGTAAAGATGGTGGTGTTGGGTTTGATCTGACGTTCCTGAAAGAGCCCGGAAACAAGTTCGAGCTCATCCTGGCTACAGCCCTTAAAAAGCACCGTCTTTTGTAGAAACTCGGGATTGTCCATGGGGAACCCGGCTCACATTGGAATTATTTCGTACGATGAAGTATTATAGGACGACAAATTTTAGTTGTCAAGAAACATTAGTCATTGGAATCAACACTACATCTCAAAGCCCATCACCCTTTGAAAAAGGGCAGTTGAGGAGGATTTACTCACTTTTCAAATCCCCCCTTCCCCCCTTTGCTAAAAAGGGGTGCAAATAGTTGTCAGTTGTTTGTTGTCTGCTACTCGTCAGCGTTACCTTCCGGGACCGCCATGACCGTTCGCCTCTCAGAGAGCGTTACCGTCCCCGCATTCGCGCCCTTCGGTTTCTTCACGAACTTTGCCCGGGTGTACGTGACCGGAACCTTGCCGGCCCCCCTCCCCTTGCTGTAGTGCGCGGCGAGGGCCGCGGCTTTCATGAGCACATCGGACGGGATGTCCGCTCTCTCCGGATTCCTGATAAGCACATGGGAGCCCGGCATTCCCTCCGCGTGGAGCCAGAGATCGTCCGGCCGCGCGAGCCTGAGGGTGATGTAATCGTTGCTCGCCGCGCTCTTGCCGATGAGTATGTCCCAGCCCCGGTAAACGACTTTGCGGTGCGCGGGCGCCGTGGATCTCTTTTCCTTCTCCTTCTCACGATCCCCGTTCTGCTTCAGATAACCCCTCGCCGCAAGGTCCGAACGGATGAGATCATGCGTTTCCCTGTCGCCCGCTGAATCAAGCTCAGCAAGCGCGGACTTCAGGTAAGACCCTTCTTCCCGCGCCTGCCGCAGCCTCTCCGTGATGATCGCGAGCCCGGTCCGGGCCTTTTTATATTTTTTGAAATACAGTTCCGCATTCTGCCCGGCTGAACGCTTCGGGTCGAGCTTCACCAATACGCTCCTGCCGTCATAGCCCGTGAGCCCGGCTTGTCCGGCCCCTCTCACGATGCGTGTCAGGTTTGCCAGGATCAGATCGCCTGCCAACCGGTAATCATCGGCCTGCCCGGCCGAGGCAAGGTCCCGCGATATTGCCTCGGTCCTTCGCTCAGCCTTGACCAGGGCTTTTTTTATGACCGAGGAAAGCCGCACACGCAGACTTGAAATGGTCCGGTCAGCGATAACATGAGTATAGAATATCTCCGCCCCCCTGTTCGCAGGATGTTTTGCGCCGGTCTCAGGACAAAACGCATGGGGAGCGCCCGGGTGCCGCCGGTCTGGCTGACGATCCGGCGCTGCTTTCGTCCGAACCGGCCTCAACGCAGGAGGAGCATACGTGATCCCGGGAAGGAGTGGACGCTTCACAGTATCTGCGGGCAACACAGGATGATGGACTGACAGAATGGCAGAAGATCGATCGAGAAGAATAAGATTCGGTGTGGACCCGACGAGCTCAACCATAAGGCGATAGTCAACATCCAACCTGGTAAGAGCGAGCTCAGCTACCCTGTCCTCATTGAGGAGGGAAACTCCCGTCACCCTTGCCCCTGTCAGGTGGCTCCTGAGGAACAGGACAAATCCGATCGGGGAATCATCGGCAGCAGACTTCGTGCCGACCAGGTGCAGCCTCGGCAGGGCACGGTCAAGCGACAGGAGGAGAACAAGATTCTCTCTCTGCCGGTGAAGAAGGAGGTAGAGACCTCCGTCTAAACCCTGATATACCCGCTCGATCTTCGCGCCGGGAAGAAGAGCGGAAAGTTCTTCCACGACCAGCTTGAGAATGGTAAAGTCCATGCATCATCTATCGGCATAGGGCTTGGCGCAAAGAGTCGACGTAAAAGTCGAGGCACTACCCTATGCTCTCTGCCCTATGCGCTTTGCTCTATGGCACATTGAGCATCTTATGCGCCTGCGGGATCACACGCACATTCTTGATCATCGCGAGCGCGGTCTTTTGAAATTTGAGAAGATGATGAGGTTCGGGAGCAAGCGGCCCGCTCGCCGGTTGCATGATGAGCGAAATGGCCGCATCAACTTCAACGATAATACCCGCCGCGGTCACGATATCGTCCTGCACCGTGTCTCTTGTCACCACAACCTTGACAAAGAGCCCCCTCCCGAGAGCGGCTGACAAAAACTTCTTGTGTTCTTCCCAGAAAGGCCGCAGGCCCGTCGCCGACGGAAACTTGAAATCCATGCTCACCACATCGACAAGGTCCCTGACATCGTTCATGGCCTCGTACTGGATGCCGTTCGTTTCGAGATATATTCTGAATGTCTTTCTTGCCTGCGGGAGCCATTCGGACAGAAATCCGCTCTGGAGCAGCGGCTCACCCCCCGTAAGGCTGAGCCATGGATGGGACGGTCCCGGGATGACCAGCCGGGAGCACAACTCCGTAAGATCGGCCGCGGACAGAGGATTGGGGACCTCATCATGATCAAAATCGTCCGTTGTTCTTTGAGCGCGGCAAGGGCTCCTCGGTCCGTCCCCGGCTTTAATCGGCATTGAAGACGCCGGCGTATCGCAGTAGCGGCAGCAAAGGTCGCAGCCTGAGAACCGGACAAAGGTCTGCCGCTGTCCGATCCATAAGCCCTCGCCCTGAATGGAGGAAAAGAGCTCGTCGATATACGCTCTATGCATGGGAGAATAATACAGGACAACACCGGCAATTACAAGAGTGTGCTTAAAAGAAACCTGTCCTGTTTACCAATAAATCTATGATATTACAAGAAAAATTTTTATTATTTCTCTTGACAAAAACGCATCCGTAGGTTAACTTTATACCTAAGTAGGAGGTAACATGCGTTATAAATTTGTTATTATTTTTCTTATGGTTAGCGCATTCATCGCGCTGCCCTTTGCATATGCCGCCGGAGAATCACCGGCATCTCCGTCCAGGAACCAGCCGGGCATCCCCTCGGAATACATTCCGCCAAAGGAAGACATCGCCCAGGTGGATGAAGCTATTGACGAATCCTCGTTCGAAGTAAAACAATACCACATTCCCATGATCCTGAACGACAGCGTGGAAAACCACCTCGAATACTTCAAGACCCGTGGCAGGGATGTGTTCCAGCGCTGGCTCGACCGCTCCGCGCGATATATTCCGCTGATGAAAGAGATCTTCAAGGAAAAGAACCTGCCCGAAGACCTGGTGTATGTGGCCATGATAGAAAGCGGATTCAATCCCTACGCCGTCTCATGGGCAAAGGCGGTCGGTCCCTGGCAGTTCATGCCGGCCACCGGCAAGAATTACGGCCTGAAGATCGACTGGTGGATCGATGAGCGAAAAGATCCCGTTAAATCGACGCATGCCGCGGCGGAGCATTTCAAAGACCTCTACAATCTTTTCGGCTCCTGGCCGCTGGCCCTGGCCTCCTACAACGCCGGCGCGGGAAAGGTACAGCGTGCCGTGCTCAGAACGCGCTCCGAGGACTTCTGGGACCTGAAGGCATCACGGTATATCCGCAAAGAAACGAAAAACTATATACCAAAATACATGGCGGCGACCATCATCGCAAAAAATCCCGAGGCTTACGGATTCGCGCTGTCGACGATCGAGCCGTTTCAATACGACGAGGTCGAGATCAACGGAATGACGGACCTTCGCCTTATCGCCCGGAGTGCCGGATGTACCTATGAAGAGATCAAAGAGATGAACCCTGAGCTCAAGCGCTGGATCACGCCGCCCGACATAACCAGCTACGTGATACGGCTTCCCAAAGGAACAAAACAGACTTTTTTAACAAATTTCGAGGCCATACCCGCTGATCAGAAGATCCGGTGGGAGCGTCATCTGGTCGGGAAAGGCGACACGCTCACCGCGCTCGCAAAACAGTATAACACCACGCCCGAGGCCATACGCGACATCAATGGCCTGAAGAAAAACCGTGTGACGCCGGGCAAGCATCTCATTGTACCGGTTGATACGAACGGGTCAACACATGACATGAGCACCTTGGCACCCGAACAGGCGGGCAAGAGACAGCAGATCCTCTACCGCGTAAGACGGGGTGAAACACTCTGGAAGATCGCCAAGGACCACGAAGTAACGGTCTCGGACATCAAAGAGTGGAACAGGGGTATCGGCAGATCGGTCAGGGCGGGCCAGAAAATAAAACTCGTTGTTAATGTCGACCAGATATAAGATAATCGATGGAATACCGAAAGGGTGATGAGCGTGTCTCTTCACCCTTTTTTATTTCAACCAGAAAAACTCCGCCACATACAGCAGGAGCAAAACAAACCACCCCGCCAAAATGATGAATTCAATGGTGGCTCTGAAGGACACGCTGAAATTTTCCGCAGCCATGGTATAGACGTCTTCCAGGGTATCGAGTTTTTCCTTGATATCCGTGCTCCAGGCATCAAGATGGAACTTCTTCGCGATGAGGGAGTAGAGCCTCGCTGAATACCAGTCTCCGATCAGTTTTATGTTGTGTTCCACGGCCTCGGACTCGAGAATGGACTGTGTCCGGATCTCAACGACCTCCCTCAGCACCTTCCTGACCTCCCGTGATCTGCTGAAAAGAAGGCCCCTCGTCGCCTTGACAAGGCGAAGGGTCTTTACAAGCCTTTTGTCCAGGCCGTCAGCAAGGACCCGCGACTTGAGAAGCTGCAGGTTGGCGATCTCGAAAAGCTCTATGTTGCTCTGAAAGTCCGCTGCTGAATCAAAGAGGAACGCGCCGTCCCAGTCCACGATCGTAATATCATCCTTGCTGTACTTCAGGGAGCTTGCCAGCGTCGCATTTACCTCTTCTTCATCAAGGCGTACCTTCTCATTCTTCAGAAAGGCCGCGATCTTCTCTCCATACCGGGACAGATGGACTTCCGGGTCTCCGCTGTAGCCGGAAATACAGTAGACGCTGTAGTCTTCGTCAAATTCCCTATTGCAGTCGAACTCTTCCAATATCTTCCTGCACTCGGCAATGAGCCTCCGCTTAATGTCCATCGTGGCCTCACCGAGGAGGTCTTCTATCTCCAAAGAGGCCTCAACCACCACAGCGTCGGGAAGATACGCCTTGACCAGAAAGCCAACCTCCGCCCCATCGATCGTCCGTTTTTCCAGCTTGATGACCTTTTGCTTGGGGATGACGTCCAAATAGCTCGGAGCGCTCTTCTGGGTCCTGCTCTCGATGACCTCAGACGTCTCGAGGTTCATGTCCGTCTGGCCTATCAGGAATACGACAAGCCTGCCGGATATCGGCTTCATTTCAGGTTCCATCGGATGGTCTCGCTCCTCTATTTCGATACAGGGTAACGTCCGTGATAATGGGTAGACAGGATAATGCTATATCGCTCTTTCGTGTACCGGCACTTCCGGCGAATAGCTAAACTCATCGGAACTGAATGCTTTAAAACTGAAGATGAACAGCGAGACAACGCCCCAGGCGAGGCCGATGATAACACCCGCATCGATGATACCGCGCCAGGGCTGCGGCAATAACCGGACCAGGATGACGAGGAGAATAATGCCGGCGGTCACGGCTATCGAAGTAACCTGTCTTCTTCTGGTGGCATAAAAAAACCCCATGCAGAACAGAGGAGCAAGAATGACAGGGGAAACACGAGGGTTGTCTCTCAGATATCTCGCACGCGCCGCCACGCGCGGGGAAAACCCCTGCTGGAATGCACGAAAACCTTCGGCGTAAGCCATGAATGCCGCGATCAGCGCAAAGGAGACCCAATGATACCAGATAAAATCACAGGAAAAGGCGTCGAGTGCCGGGAATGACAGCCGGTATACGGCGCTCCCGAGCAGCAGCAAAACCCCGGCAACACCCCAGAGCGCTCCCCCTGTTTTCAGCATATGATATCCATTCTCTTTCGCGCCGATCCGTGAGGCAAGAGAACAATGAACAAGCTCAGGGCAACCTCGACTGCCGGTCGACCTCATCATATACCAGTCGGGAAACAGCTCGCATAACGTTTCCCATTTTTTTGAAATCATTTCCCCTGGTCACGATCCCTATGAGATACGGCCGGTTTGGATAATAGATGATCCCGACTTCATGGGCCTGTTTGATCTCTCCCAAATCATCGCCGTCTTCTGTACGGACGGTGCGCTCGCAGAACTTGCTCGCGACATCGGTGTCGGGCGGAATGGCCGCGGCGATCCCGCTCTTAAAAAAAGAGGAGCGCGATAGATAGCTCAGGGCTTTTTCCGACATCTCTCTATTGAGATAGGAAGAATTGTAGAGAACGCGGAAAAAAGCGGCGTACGCCGTGAGAGACATGTAGTCTTCACTTTTTTCCGGATTGTAATCCACATAAAGGTCCTTATGGACTTTCCGCAGGCGCTCGGCCGGCAGATCGGCCGAAAGCAGACCAAAGGCGGCGTTGTCCGCATACGCGATCATTCTGAAGATCAGATCATCGACCGCGTAGGATCTGCCTGCCTTCAGTGTTTTTACCGGCTTCATATCCTGATCGCCTGTCACATCATCGGCGCCGGCATACGGTAATTTTTTGTTCAGGATAAGCGGATTGGTTTCCGTCCATTTAAAATAGGCTATCATGACGGGTATTTTCAACAGGCTGGCGGGTGAGAACTTCTCGTTCTCCTGTATGCCGAACCAGTTCCCGTTGTTCAGGTCGCGAAAATAAACCGACACGGCAGATGCATCATTTCCCTTGAGCCGTGCCTCAACGAGTGTCCTGACCTTGTACAGAAACGGTTTCAGCTCGGTGTCGGTCATGGAGGGCGCCGTTTCACTCTTGAACACGGGGCTCGTAAACCGAAACTCCTTTTCCCTGGTCTTGAAAATTCCGGCGCCTCTGCTTCCCGGCGTCTCATCGATCGTTCTCATTCCCCTGCCGACAAACACACCAACGACAAAAGCCACTGCGACCAGAGATAGCAACGGATACAGGTGAACCGTTATTTTTTTCTTGTGTTCCCGGTCCCCCATTTCATCGCTCCCGTTTTACAAAATGCGCGGCAAGCCAGACGGTCTCTCTCCCTGTCTCGGTCCACTCGACCCGGTGGCGGGTATGCGCGGGGATGAGCAGATAATCGCCCGGCCGCATAACGCGGACCTCTTCCTTGCCTTCAAAGAGCAGAGCGGCGCTCCCGGACAAGAGAACGACCCACTCATCGGCGTCCTGGTCATACCATTGCCCGGGAGGGGTTGACTGCCCTGTCGAAAGAATGCGTTCCAGCCTGAGGCAGTCTGTGCGCAGAAGCGTTTCGGAGATCTCCTCTCCGGAAGACTCCGCGGGACTTGTGAAAAGATTTTTTATCTCCATAATCCCGAGCCGTGAACAATGGGCCGGCTGAACGCCGAAGGGTACGGGCCGTGATGAACAGAAACAACGACTGAAAAGACCATCGCGCCCCTGAAGTCCTCGCCTATTTACCCGGTCAGAGACCGCGTCGAGCGAAACATCTCATGGGGTTTATTGCCCGCTTTTTCCGGGGCCCGTCTGAGGT
>DATDRO010000113.1:0-3161 GCA_035291685.1 Nitrospirota bacterium
ATATGGTCAACACTGACATCTTCCGGGAATACGACATCCGTGGCATTGCGGATCGGGACCTTACGGCCCCGGTTGTCGAAGCTCTCGGAAGGGCGTTTGCCGAGTATATTCGACCAAAGGGCGTCTCTACCGTGGTCGTTGGCTACGACGCGCGCCTGAGCTCTCCACGGCTCCGTGACGCGCTTATCCAGGGCCTTATGGCGTCCGGTTTGGCCGTAACCGACCTTGGTCTCTGCCCCACGCCTGCACTCTACTTTTCCCTCCATCACCGGCATTTCGGCGCGGGCGTGATGATCACGGGAAGCCATAACCCTTCGGAATTCAACGGGTTTAAGCTCTGCGTGGGCAAGGATACTATTTATGGCGAGGAAATACAGAAGATTCGGAGAATCTTAGAAGAAGCAGGGAAAAAAGCTCATAGCTCATTGCTCATAGCTCAAGAAGCACAAAACCATGAGCCATCAGCTACGAGCCATCAGCCAGGAGCTACAAAGCATGCTATTCTTCCGGATTACATAAACTACCTCAAGAGCAAATTTCAGGATCACCGCGATATTCCTCTGAAAGTGGTGCTGGATGCCGGAAATGGTACCGCAGGACTGGCCGCCCCCGAGCTCTTAAGACATATGGGCTGTGAAGTGACAGAGCTTTTTTCAGAACCTGATGGCGCATTCCCCAATCATCATCCTGATCCCACGATACCGGAAAATCTTCATGTTTTGATCGATACTGTCCGGGCGCAAAAAGCGGACGCAGGCATCGCCTTTGACGGAGATGCCGACAGAATCGGAGTAGTAGACGAACAGGGGAACATCCTCTGGGGAGACCAGCTCATGGTCATCTTTGCGCGCGATATCCTCACTCGCCAGCCGGGTGCTACATTCGTTTCGGAGGTCAAGTGTTCCCAGACGATGTACAATGACATCCGTGCCCATGGCGGCAATGCCATCATGTGGAAGACAGGACATTCTCTTATCAAGGCCAGGATGAAGGAGGTCGGCGCTGCATTGGCGGGGGAAATGAGCGGGCATTTGTTCTTTGCCGACCGCTATTTTGGGTATGACGATGCCATCTATGCGGCATGCCGGTTGGTGGAAATACTCAAGATAATAAAAAAGACAGGAAAGACAGCTCATGGCTCATCGCTCATGGCTCATGAAGGGAAAAACCAGGAACCAAAAAACATCAGCCATCAACTAAGAGCCAAAAGCCAGACCCTCAGCTCTCTTGTCGCCGATCTTCCGAAGGTCTACAACACTCCTGAGATCAGAGTTGACTGTCCCGATACTATCAAGTTCAAGGTCGTGGACAAAGTGAAGGAGTTATTAACGAACGGATACTGTCTGCCCCTGAAAACAAAAGAGGTCATCACCGTTGACGGCGTCAGGGCGGTGTTCGACAGAGGCTGGGGCCTTGTCCGGGCATCTAATACGCAGCCTGTTTTGGTGATGCGTTTCGAAGCAACCGATCCAGTTTCGCTGGAAGCCATCAAAGACCTGATGAACGAGAATCTAAAAAAAATTCTTACGAACCTCAAGAACCAGGAAGATGCGTCTTGAAAATTTTGTGACCGTGGAAGCGGGAGAGGAGACAATGAATCTTCAGACAGATGAGTACAGGAAGGTATTGAACAAGAGGCTTTTTATTTATCTATATAATTTAACATAATATACATTATCAGACAGCAAAAAAAGACCTGTAATTTATTAACTATTGCGGTTTAACTATATGTTATTATGAATTATTATTAGCTTATGAAGTGCTGTTCTAAGAGCAAATGCCTTTTAAAATGCGAGGTGAAAAAGGCTTTTTTCCCCCGGATTCTGGTTCAAAATTTGACGCTCAGCATACCGATAATTCTCTCGGGATTATCCGTGTCTTCCATGTTCTTACGCAGGAATTGAGTGCCGACGGTAAGGTTGATCCGTTCACTTACCAGTCGAAGTCCGTACATAAAAGCGGTATAGTCTGTTCCGCCAATATTATTGATAACGTCTTTTCCACTTACCGCGGTATATTCAATGAACACCTGAAGGTTTCGATATTTGCTTATGGGCAGGAGCATGCCCGCGTGAAATTCCTGGTATCGGTCCCGGTAGCGGTCGTCAGAAAGGTCCTGAATACCCATCTGGGCATCAGCATAAATGCCTACGACATGTTCACGCCAGCTTATATCAGTGCCGGCCGAAAGTCCAAAGCGCGCTCCCCAGTGTTGAACGCGGTTCATTCCTGTTTCCTTGTCTCCCGTGGGCGCGATCCCGGTTATGATCATGGCTACGGCGGGAACGGCAGGGGCATCAGGGTTTATTTTTAAAAAATTCCACTTAAACGACATCTCGACGTCCCCTGCCCCTGTTTCCGAAGCCGCAGGGGGGGACTTTTCAGAAAAGGAGCATCCTCGTATGGCGAGCTCAGTTCCTTTTCCGGTCCCGACAGAGATGAGAACTGCATATTCAGAAAGGGTATAGTCTGGTCTTTTGCTGTCTTCAGAAAAAGAAGCGATCCCCATCTCGACGACGCCGGGATCAAGAGAAAATGGCGAGGTGGTAGTGAGAAGGCCCGTAAGGCCGGTCGCGCTCATAGGCCGATTTATGAAATCAAGTTCCTCGGGAAGTGCTCGTGTGGGAAGTATAGCCGGCAAAGCTATAATGAGGAGCAAATAAATAAGCGTTCTTCTCATTTTCATATTGTTGTTTTGGACCAAGGCAACCGTGTTTCTGTATATTACGAGAGTTGAGAGCCATGAGCTATGAGCTATCGCTAATATGCCGACATAGTCGGCTCGATCTATACTTCATCTCTTCTCCCCTATCTTCGGCTCCGTGCCGGCGAGCAGCCTCTTGATGTTTTCCCGGTGTCTCACGTAGATCAGAGAGGTGATGAAGAGCGCGAGCATACCGTGCGGCCTGGAGCCTGGATACATTGCAAAGGTAAGCAACGGGTACAGGGCAAAAGATACGAGCGCGGAAAGAGAGGAATAGCGCCAGATATATGCCGCCGCGAGCCATGCAAGCAAGCTTATGGCGCCGATAAGAGGAGATATTGCGAGAATGACACCGAAACTGGTGGCAACGCCTTTTCCGCCCTTGAAACCGAGATAGACCGGGAAATTGTGTCCGAGAATTGCGGCAGCGCCCGACAGCACGCACAGGTAGTCATCC
>DATDRO010000114.1:0-8447 GCA_035291685.1 Nitrospirota bacterium
CATTATCCCCGGCAGTTTCGTATATTGCAACGCCGGCGCAAGCCTTGCCGCGATCAACAGCATGAGCGAGGTCGTTTCACCCCGCGTACTCGGGTCCTTTGCCTTGCTCGGCGTATTCGCCCTTGTGCCGGTGCTCTATCAGAAGTTCAAACGGAGACGGGGAGACGCATGAATCTATGAAGATCGCTATCGGAGCGGATCACGGTGGATTCCTGCTCAAGGCGGAGCTGGTGACATACCTGGAACAGACCGGCCACACTCCCGGCGATCTGGGAACATTCAGCGGCGAAGCCGTGGACTACCCGGACTATTCCCGTGCTGTCGCCCAGGCAGTGCGTGGACAAAAGGCCGACCGGGGGATCCTGATATGCGGAAGCGGTGTGGGCGCAAGCGTTGCAGCGAACAAGTTTCCCGGAATTCGTGCGGCTGTATGTCATGACACGTTTTCCGTCCGCCAGGGAGTTGAGGATGACGATATGAACGTCCTCTGTCTCGGCGCGCGCGTAATCGGCCTGGAACTGGCAAAAGAGCTTGTGCGCGCCTTCCTGTCGGCAAAATTCTCGGGAGCGGAGCGGCATGTGAGACGATTAGACAAGGTTGCGGCTATAGAAAAAGAGTGTATGGAGAAAAAGACGTTATAATAAACTGTAGACTGGATATTCATGAGTGGAGATAGAGTGTCAGGACCATGCTGTCCGGTCAAGCCTGCTTTAACGTCGGAAAGCAAAGAGGAGGTATATCATGAAACTCGGATACATCGGCTTGGGGAAAATGGGCTACAACATGGTCGAGTTGCTTCTGGATAGGAAGCACGACGTTGTGGTCTACAACAGGAGCGAGGAACCTGTTCGAAAAATCGCGCAGCGCGGAGCGCGGCCGGCCGGTTCTCTCAAGGAGCTCGTATCAGCCCTTGTTCCGCCGCGTCTGGTCTGGATCATGGTCCCCTATCAAGCGGTAGACCCTGTTTTGAAAGAACTCATGCCGCTTCTCGCGAAGGGAGACACCGTGATCGACGGAGGCAACTCACCCTACAAGGAATCGATCCGTCGCTCGAAAGAGCTGGAAGCCAGGGGCATTGACTTCCTCGATGCCGGAGTGAGCGGCGGTCCGGCAGGCGCACGGAGCGGCGCGTGCATCATGGCAGGCGGCAGGAAAGAGGTCTTTCAAAAGTTTGAGGCATTGTTCCGGGACCTTTCCGTTCCCGACGGATACGGGTACATGGGCCGGAGCGGCGCAGGACACTTCGTGAAAATGGTGCACAACGGCATAGAATACGGCATGATGCAGGCGTTGGCAGAGGGGTTCGCGGTCTTGAAGGCGTCCGAGTTCGGGCTCGATCTCCTGAAGATAACCGACGTATACAATCATAAGAGTGTGATCGAATCCCGGCTCGTGGGCTGGCTGCAGGCCGCCTTTGTACAGTATGGAGAGGAGCTCGGGGAAATCTCGGGATCGGCTGCCCAGAGCGGGGAAGGGATGTGGACCGTCGAGGCAGGAAAGGAACTCGGAGTTCCCATGCCGATCATCAAGGGCGCGCTCGACTTCCGTCTCCAGTCACAGAAAAACCCAAGCTATACGGGCAAGCTCATATCCGCGATGCGGAACCAGTTCGGCGGACATGCAGTGCAGTAATAATAACATTGAGCGAGGCATTGCCTCAGACCAACAAGACATGAATCAATTCTAAAGATACAGGCGTCTCTCGCCGCAAAGGACGCAAAGAGAAGCGTAAATCCAGGATCTATCTTATTTTTTTTTGCGTCTTGGCGACTTTGCGTGAAATTCTGCTTATTTAGATTTCTGCGAACGCTGCTCATAATTCTAAGAGCTGGACTATAAAGTACTTTAAGGAGGACGCCATGCGACCGAAGGACATGAGATCAAGGCTCTTTCTGGACGGCGGAAATCCCGAGGAAACAAAGGCAGTGCTGAAGCAGATCGGGTTTCTCGACGGACAGACCACAAATCCCACACTCATCGCGAAAAACCCCGAAGCCAGGAAACGGCTTTTGCAGGGAAACAAGTTCAGCAGGGACGAAATATTCACGTTCTACCGCGGCGTCATCAACACCGCCTCTTCGCTTCTGCCGCAGGGCTCGGTCTCGATCGAGGTCTATGCTGATGCCGATACGTCGGCGGACGACATGCTGAAGCAGGGCAGGGAGATGTTCACCTGGGCTCCGAACGCGCACATCAAGTTCCCCACGTCGCGGGAAGGCCTGAAGGCGGCGCACGCGGCGGTTAAGGCGGGTCTTCGGGTGAATATGACCCTGGTGTTCACGCAGGAACAGGCTGCAGCGGTCTATGCGGCCACACAGGGCGCGCGGAAAGGCCAGGTGTTCCTCTCACCCTTCATCGGCAGGCTCGACGACCGGGGAGAGAACGGCATGGACCTTATCGCCAACGTCATCAGGATGTACGGGAAGGGCGACGGCCATGTGGAGGTGTTGACCGCCAGCGTAAGGAGCCTTGACCACTTCCTGTATGCCTTGAGCCTCGGATCGGACATCATCACCGCGCCCTTTGATATAATCAAGCTTTGGGGAGAAAGGGGGCTTCCTGTCCCCGAAAAAGATTTTCATTACGATACGAAAGGACTAAAGGCGATCCCATACCGCGAACTCGACCTCTCCCAATCCTGGGAATCCTTTGACATCCGTCATGACCTGACGGACAAGGGCATGGCAAAATTCTCCGCGGACTGGAACGCCTTGATGCGCTAACCGTATGGATAAAACGAACCCGCTCAAGAGGACCGTGAACACCTGCGAGATCGATATACCGGAGTCCTGCTGTCTCGTCATATTCGGCGCATCCGGCGACCTTGCGAAGAGGAAGCTGATCCCTTCGCTCTATCACTTGTTTATCAGCAGGATGCTTCCAGGCCAATTCTTCATCCTCGGGACCGGGCGGGAATCGATGAGCACGGAACAATACCGTGAGGTCACGCTTCGCGCGGTTACGGCCGCTTTTCCCGAGGATAGTGCCCGTAGCGATTGGCAGGCTTTTTCCGAAAAACTCCATTACACGACGCTGGATTACCGTGATCCGGCCACCTATGTGAGCAGCCTTCGTGATAACCTCCCGGCGCTTGAGCGCAAACATCAGACGAAGGGAGCGCGTATATTCTATCTTGCCGTCCCGCCGACCGTCTTTGAAGATATCATCAACAACCTTGGCGCCGCCGGTCTTGCGAAAGAAGAAGATGGCAACAACAGGATCGTGATCGAGAAGCCTTTCGGGCGGGACCTCGAATCCGCCCGCCGTCTGGAAGGGGTCGTGCACGAACATTTTCAGGAACGCCAGGTGTACCGGATAGACCATTACCTGGCAAAGGAAACAGTCCAGAATATCCTGATGTTCCGGTTTGCGAACTCCATCTTTGAGCCGCTCTGGAACAGGCGGTATATCGATCATGTCCAGATCACGGCATCCGAGACCCTGGGCGTAGAGCATCGCGCCGGCTACTATGAGCAGGCAGGCGTGGTCCGCGATATGTTCCAGAACCACATGTTCCAGCTCCTCGCCATTACGGCGATGGAGCCGCCCTCGACGTTCAAGGCAGACCGCGTCAGGGATGAAAAGGTGAAGGTCTTCCGCTCCATTCGCCCGTTCCCGCTCGACCGGCTGGACGATGTCGTTGCCATCGGCCAGTACGGCAGCGGGACCAGCCGCGATGTAAAGGTACCCGCCTACCGCGAGGAGGAAGGAGTGGCTTCCCGTTCCGGAACACCGACCTATGCGGCCATGAAGGTCTTCATCGACAATTGGCGCTGGAACGGCGTGCCGTTCTATCTCAGGTCAGGCAAGCGGCTCACGGAAAGAAAAACAGAGATAGCGGTCTTCTTCCGTCATGTGCCGCACTCCATGTTCCCGTCGAGCATCGGCGGGCCCATCGAACCATGCGTTCTTGCGCTCAGGATCCAGCCGGAAGAAGGCATGACCCTTACGATCCAGACAAAGCTGCCTGGCTCGAAAGTATGTCTTAATCCCGTTGCGTTGGATTTTACCTACAACCGCGGCGTTCACCTTGATGCCTATGAGTGGGTCCTTCTGGACTGCATGCTCGGCGACCATATGCTGTTCACGAGGCAAGACGGAGTCGAGGAAACGTGGAATCTCCTGACCCCGGTGATCGAGCGGCTTGAGGATTTGTCAAAAAATGGAGACATTCCGTTCTATGCCGCAGGCAGCGACGGCCCCGAAGAAGGGAAGCGGCTTATTGAGAAGGACGGTGGAAGGTGGAGGCCGCTGTGAACGGCGGCACAGGATCAGTTGTCCGGATATTTCCGGACATCCATGCGCTCAGTCATGCGGCTGCCGACATGTTTCGGCTGCTTTCCAGGAAGGCGGTCTCGGACCACGGACGATTTACCACAGCCTTGTCCGGAGGCAGCACGCCGAAAGAGCTCTACACGCTTCTGGCGGAGAAGCCTTACTCCGATCAGATTGATTGGGCGCGTGTTCGCCCGTTTTGGGTGGATGAGCGGTGCGTTCCACGGGAACATGAAGACAGCAACTTCAAGCTTGTTCATGAGGTGCTGCTCTCCCGTGTAGCGATCCCGGAGGAGAATGTTCATAGGATCAAGGGAGAGCGCGGAGCAGAGCGGGCTGCGGCGGACTATGAGCAGGACCTCAAGGCGTTCTTCGGCAATGGCGACTGGCCCGCATTCGACCTTATCATCCTGGGGGTGGGTGAGGATGGACATACGGCTTCGCTCTTTCCCGGCTTTTCCCAGGTTCTGGAGCCGCGCCGTCTTGCTGCGCCGGTGTTTCTCGACGCTCAGAAAAGGGACCGGGTAACACTTACGCTTCCGGTGCTCAACCATGCCAAGCAGGTACTGTTTCTCGCTGCAGGGCTATCCAAGCAGAAAATAATAAAAAGTATCCTTGAAGACGGAAATCCGGACGGAGTGCCTGCTGGGTTTGTGCATCCTGTCATGGGCAGCAGCTCGTGGTATCTTGATCAGGATGCTGCCTGTCAATTGCTTCCAAGGTAGGTGTTCATGGTAATTGCAAGAAAAAGATACAAGACAGGTCAGAAGCTTCTTTTGGCAGGGGATATCGGCGGGACCAAGACCCGTTTGGGAATATTCGCAGTCTCGCGCGGAATGCCTGTCGTAGTGAAGGAAACCACCTATACGAGCAGGGAACATGATAGCCTGGAAGAAATAATCGAGGACTTTCTCGCCTCTTCGGTATCCATCAATGCCGCCTGTTTTGGGGTTGCAGGTCCGGTGGTCGGTGGTGTAGCCGATGTGACCAATCTTCCCTGGCAGATGAAGACAAAGCGATTGAAGCAAAAGCTCCTGACTGAACAGGTGGAGCTGATCAATGATCTCGTGGCAAATGCTTATGGGCTGAATGTCCTGGACAAGGCGGACCTGGCAACGCTTGGTACTGGGCGGGGTGGAGAGGGAAATGCGGCACTGCTTTCAGCCGGCACCGGGCTCGGGGCCGCGATCCTGTTCTGGAACGGAAAAGAGCACATACCGCTTCCCTCGGAGGGCGGTCACGTGGAGTTTGGTCCCAAAAACCGGCTTGAACTGGACCTGCTGGAATATCTCTTTGAGCGGTTCGGCCACGTGAGTTACGAACGAGTGCTTTCCGGAGCCGGGCTGTACAATATCTATCAGTTCCTGCGGGATGCGGGACAATTCGGCAAAGAACCCGGCTGGCTTACTGAACTGCTGGAGGAGGGTGATCCTCCTGCAATCATCGCCGAGGCGGCTCGGCTCGGGAAGAGCGGACTCTGCTCCAGGGCGCTGAATATGTTCGTGTCGATCTACGGCTCGGTTGCCGGCAACCTCGCCCTTCAGGTCATGGCCGTGTCCGGCGTTTACCTCGGCGGAGGCATCGCGCCGAAGATCATCTGGAAGCTCAGAGACGGCACCTTCATGAGGGCCTTCCGGGAAAAGGGCCGGCTCGCAAGCATTGTCGAGCGCATTCCGGTCCGGGTCATCATGAACGACCGGGCCGCTCTGCTCGGTGCGGCAGTGCGGGCGGCGCAGTTGCTTGAAGGATGATGGTGCACAGGAGCGAGGAGTGACCGTGAATCGGAAAAGCAGAAGCGTATTGAAAATCATAATCTTGATCGCGTTGCTGCTACTCTTTGCGGCTCTGCAGTATTCGTTCAATGTTGCTCAGTATTTACAGCCTGATGTGGTGAAGATCAACCTGGGCAGAATGGGTATTTGGGCGCCCTTCGCGTATATGGTCATCATGGCCCTGATCGTGGTCACCCCATTACCAAGCCTGCCATTGAATATCGCTGCGGGTACGTATTTCGGTCCCGTTCTTGGGACGCTCTATTCGGTCACCGGTGCAACCCTTTTCGCTCCGCAGGTAATTGATCACGATGGTGACAGTGCCGGGGATTCACAAGACAGCCAGGAAAAACGATCCTTGCCTTTCCGTCACGAACGGTAGTATCGCGCCAGCCGTTCCGGCGGCACCCCCCAGCAATACATGACCTGGAGCATCCAGTTCCTGAGCGTTCCCCGCACGAGGCCGCCCTTCTCCCATCTCCGCGTCGACGTCATAACCTTTGCGGGAAGGATGCGGATCCTGTCGCCGCGTTTCTTGATCCTGCCCATGAGCTCCACGTCTTCCATGATCGGGATGTTGCGGTAACCGGCGATCCTGTTGAAATACTCTCTTCTGATGAAGACAGCCTGGTCGCCGAAGGGAACCCGCGTCAGCCGTGTGCGGCAGGCGACATACCGCTCGGTGATCTTGAAGATCCTCCGGTCCGTGAGGAAGCCGAGGCGGAAGGCGCCGCCCACATATTGCCCGTCTCCCATGCTGAGCCGGACCAGCTCGAAAGCGTTCCCCGGCAGAAAGGTGTCGGCGTGAAGAAAGAGGAGAATATCCCCGGTCGCCAGGGAAGCGCCGTGGTTCATCTGGTTCGCCCGTCCCCGTGAAGCGGTTACCGTGACGATACGGTCGTGCCCGATGGCCGCGATCGTGCTTTTTCCCGGGTCGCCGTCCACGACGATTATCTCCGGCTCAGGATCGGCGGGCAAGGCGCGCAGGTGGGCGATGAGCTTGTTGATCCCTTCGCCCTCATGGAGGACGGGGATGATGACGGAGATCTTACCACTGCCCTTCATGGGTTCGCTCCTGTTGCAGTTGTTCCCTGGCGGTCCAAAAATACCTGCACCCTGATATAGGGGTATTCGAAGCGCGACGCCGAGATACCCTCGAGGCAGGGTCCTTGAAATAGCAACGGTCGTAGCGATAAGAACCGTCCGACCTGTGCAGATATTGGTTGTTTTTTATGCGCATACCGTAACGGGGGACAGTTCACCAAGACCATTGGATGTTGTGAAATGTAACCGTACATCTACAGAAAACTCAAGAACGTTAAGTGGCAGCTTGCCAGAAACAGGTATCCGTTGTCATCAATTACGCGATGTGACTTGCAGCTCTCAATATCATCTTTAGGCTCCATAGTACAGCAGGAATACTTGCGCACCAACTATATCATAAAATAAAGAGTACATCCAGCACTTCTCATCCTTATGTCATCCTCATTTCCGAGAAGAATAGGCTTCCTGCCTCTGCTTCGTGTCGGCACCAAGTCGTTTGTCCGCTCGGTCATTGGCCCTGCATATACTACTTCACTCAGTAACCGTAAATATTGAGATATCGTGCTGATTAAAGGTGGGGATGATTATGGAATAGTTGAAGAATATTCCGTTTTCAAAGGTTTGATCGGGGATCCGGTTTTCAGCCCGAGCACAGGAGCTTTGACATGGTTATGCAGACGACTGCAACATCTACGTCAAAACCGAACGGGCAGGCCAGCGGGTGATGGAGTGTGTCAAGCGCTTCCTCACGAAGAAACTCAAGCTCAAAGTCAACGAGAAGAAAAGCGCGATAGGAAAACCGCAGAAGCGAAAGTTCTTAGGCTTCAGCTTCACCAGCGGCAAAGAACCCAAGCGACGCATTGCCCCTGCATCGCTCAAGCGATTCAAGACAAAAATCCGGGAACTCACGGGAAAAGGCCAGGGCATGCACCAGACGGTGAAGAATCTTGCGAAGTACCTCATCGGCCGGCGCGGCTACTTTGGGTTCAGCCAAACCCCGTCAGTGCTCCAAGACCTTGAATCGTGGATACGGCGGCGGCTCCGCTCCATCATCTGGAGACAATGGAAGCGAGGAACGATCCGGTACGCGGAACTCAGGCGGCGGGAAATCCCTCACTTCCAAGCGGCAGTCGCAGCAGGCGCACCTAAAGGCCTGTGGCGTATGGCGCGACACGCCACCATACAGCGGGCGTTCCCGAAGGCCTATTTTGACTCGCTCGGGCTTCCGCGATTAGTTGTTCGCAACGCTTAACCAGCCGAACCGCCGTGTACGGACCCGTACGCATGGTGGTGTGACAGGGAAAGCCCGTGAGGGCATACCTATGTTAATTATTGTGCAATCTCAATTTTCATAGG